>CACYGT010000005.1 GCA_902774075.1 uncultured Bacteroidales bacterium | reverse complement strand
AAGAAACCCGAATACGATTCGGGGCTAACAGACGAAGAAAAAACTATAGGATGAGGAAAGCGCGGGGAATTAGCCCCGCGAGCAGAACCGGAAAGTGCAGAAAGTGCAAAGCAAAAAATAAGATAAAAAGAGTATAAAAAATATTATTATGATAAAAGTTATTTCATATCGGTCAACATTCTTTTTGAACAGAGTGTTTAATGTAGAGAAAGATATTTTCTCTCTAATGGACATAGCGAAAGATTTTAATCTTTTTCCTTTTTTGTCGCCTACAAAGAACAATAAGCAAAAACTCTTGCTTAACTTTTCTCGACCTGGAAATACTTTTCGAATCATTGCAATTGACAATCGTGTGGATATTCTACAAAACGTGTCGAATAGTGAGGAAGAATTGCCTTCTGAGAATGATTTTATAAACATATCTATTGAAATTGCTAATAGGATCGTTAGGGTATTAGAATGCAATTGTATACGTTATGCATTTGCCCCAGAATATGTGATTAATGGTACTCAAGAAGAATTTGATAGAATATATAATAGTTTATGTAAAGATGATGAAGTCCCATTCGAGTGGATTCTTCTAAAAACAAAACAGAGAGAAATAGGGAATCTCTTTATAAATGTATCGAAAAGAATACAAATGGGATTTCATAAATTTAATTATGAAGTAGATTTGTCCAAACGGATAATGTTGGCATTTGATATTAACACGCCTCAAAATGAAATATTAACTAATGAGGAGATGAATACTTTCTTTGAGAATGCAAATCAACTCCTGAATGAAGAAAAGGATCGTTTAAATTGATATATAGAAATGCAAGAAGAAGCTCCAATCATGCATATTGGTGATGATCTTTCGCAAGAATTAAGAGGTTATTTTGTACCCATGAATTACATGGGTACGGGTGGGGCGTATATTCCTGTACCTACTTTAATTCCGGATGGACCAGTATTTTTGCCGAAAGAAGAGAATGTTAATAGGGAGACTATAGATTCTTCTATATATGCTTCAGAGGGAAGTTCGCATGTTCAAGATGATGTTCATGAAGAACAAGATTGGACAGATAAAACAAAAGAGTTTATCCAACTTCTACGACAAACTATATTTGAAGATGGAATGTATAATATTGCGTATGATAAATTTGAAAACCTTCGAGTAGAGATGGGAGATTATTTCTCAGAATGGGTAGCTAACATTTGTAGAGATAATCTTAATGATGACGAAATTATCATAAAACTATTAACAATATTTGCAGACTATGATTATAACGAACTTTCCGCTGTACAACCGTGGATAGTTATGGCTAATATTAATAATAGAAGTAATGCTGTGAAATCTGCCGCGTTGCAGATTATAGACTCATGGCACAATCAGGAAGCACTTGATTTTTTGTCGCATTTTGAAGTTCCTCAAGAACCATGGTTGAGAATGAAGTATATGACTATTAGAAGGGATATTGAAAATGTATTACGTGCGTAGTATAAAAGAAGGTAAATGGGATGATCATGATAGGTGGAGTATGTATACTTTTGAAGACCTTCATACATCGGAATTGGGATTATCTGTTTGGGCTGTTAAGAGAAATAGAATAGAAGATATTAAAGAGATAGCATTAGCTATTGCTTTAACAAAAGACGCAATTAGGAGTGTTTGGCTTTGTTTAATACCGACAGATAAGTTGAAGTGCTATAAAATTCGCATTAAAAGGAGTAATGGAGACACAAAGTACAAGAAACTAGCAAATAGACATGTAGATATTCAAGTTCCAAAATTAAAGGATTTGTTAAAGATACACTATTATTTATATCAACATTGGAATCAAAATAAACATAAAACGAATGAATTGATGAAATTCATTTCACAAACAGAGTTGGAACAATTATTTATACAAAAAGTGAATGATGGCGAGTTAGATGACTTTATAAAGATGACTATCAAAAATAAGAAGGAAAAGGACTATAAGAAATACTATAAGATGCTAATGGGAAATTCACATGTACAGGCTATAGAGGCGAGTATTAATAATAATAATAAAAATAATTAACTAAATAATCAAAATATTATGAAGAGTTTTGAGTTTAATACATTATTCATCATAGAATCATTAAAACCCGGAGAAACTAAAACTGGGCTTAATTTGTATGATGAGATGTGTACTCTTAAAGCTGCTCATAATGAATTGTCAGATTTAGATCTTCGTTATGTTTCAATTACATCTGCACAAGAGTGGGATGATTGTATGGCTCATATCATAAAAGAGTGTAAAGAAAACAAAGTATTGCCAATTATACACTTAGAGATACACGGAAATAAAAATGGAATAGAATTTACTAATATAGAATGTAGAGATAGATATGAAGTAAGTCGTCAATTTAGAGAGATAAATCGCATAATAGCATGTAATCTTTTTACTACATTAGGAGTATGTGAGGGACTAAATATTCTATTTGGAATTAAAACGGATGAGCTTATGCCGTTTTGCGGAGTGGTTGGTTCTTTTGACAAACTTAAAGCGGCAGACATAGAGATTAGATACTCGGAATTTTATCGAACGTTATTCACAAAACTTGATATTTATGAGGCATATAAAAGTCTAATCCATGCCAACTCCGAAATAGTAGCCGATTATAGATATATCCCTGTAGATGAGATATTCTACAAAAACTATCAGGATTATCTTGACAACGAATGTACATTAGAAGCTATGAAACAAAGAGCTTTGAATTCATTTGAACAACAATCCTTTTATGCGAACACCAGACAACAAAAAAGGAAATTTGTTAGAGATTTCATAAAAGAAGAAAAAAAGAACAGATTGAATTATTACCAAGAGAGTGTTTCTTCCTTTTTCGATTTAGAGCATTTTCCACAGAATAGGGAAAGGTTTGAAATTCCGGATAATTTCAAGACATTGAAAGAAAAATATGGTACATTAATCATATAAGTAGAAATTAAATTCAAGTACAGATAATAATTTATGAGCGCGGAAACGCGCAAAGAAAAAAATATCAAACTAAAAAATATCAACTATTATGTTAGTTCTATTTACACAAAAGCCGAGTAGCTGCCTCGTTGCGATTCGCAGGATGATTAAGGATGGAGAAATTACCACATGGAAGTACACAATCCCCAATTCCGGAATAACTCGTCTGGATTGGATCGGCGGGAACAAAGGTAATTGGAAAAACTTAACCGATGACGTATATTTTACGGCTGAGGCTAATACCGATGAGTTTGATGAAACCCATGTATCATTCAAACTACACACAAAGCGTGGTCACTGTTTGGAGAATGCGGACTATGCAGTTATTCATAGCGAATTGCTACAAATGCTTTTTGCTCATTTAGATTCTACGGATATAAAAACTTGTGTTACCCATCCTGCTCAGAAAAGGAGACATAAAGTTGATATAATTGATGAATAGAAAATAATAACAAACCAAAAAATATAAAAGTATTATGAAAAAACATTTATTTATTAAAAAGTTATTAGTACTATTAGTAGTATTGATAACATGTATTCCACAAATGTGGGCGTGGACAACGAATATCACAAGTGGACAAATTTTTTATTTCAAACCCAATTCCACATGGAAAGTTGGCAATGAAAGGTATGCTGTTGCATTTGGACATGATGATGCCACATACTATTGGTATTCATGTGAAGCGGTACCGGGAGAGACTGACTTGTATTATGTTGTATCAAATGGCAGTTATGAGTGGATGATATTTTGTCGAATGAAGGGTAATGAATCCGACAACAAGTGGGATAATAGATGGAACGAATGTGACCGCGTATACCCTAATAATAACTACAATAGGTTTGATATGAAATCAACAGCTAGTTGGGGGAAAAGTGGTAGTGATTTCAATTGGTATAAGTGGGCGCCACCTATGGAGTCGGCGAGTTTGACGAATAACTCCACAATTTATGGTGGAGATGGTTCTTCCGCAGATCCTTATCAGATAGCAACTGGTTCAACATTGTCCGTAACGGCCAGTGCTAGTAGTTATGTGGCTGATGGCTATACAAAATATTATCAGTTCTATAAAAAGGAGGGAAGCGGCTCCAGTTCTACTTGGGATGGTGAGTCTAGTTCCATTACAACTAAAGCAGTAAATCCTGTTAGTGGAACAGCAAACTTCACTTATGAAATATATGTAAGCGCTCGAAATGAGTATTATAGCAACGATGGAGGAGGTTATGGAAGCCCGGTTAATAGTGACGTAATGTATTTCAAAACGGTTTCACCTTTCTCTGCCATTTTAGGTTCATTTAATAGTTGGAATCACTCTGCCGCAACATGGGACTTGGTCAGTCAAGGTTCTAATAACTATGACGCGACATTCCATTTGGATGCGGGAACTTACGAATTCAAAGTCGTATATGATTTAACTCATTATGGCTTAAATACCGGTAGTACTTACACTACTATTACTCGCGCCTCAAACACAGCTAGTTCATTGCAGTCGGGTAATAGTTATAACAATCTTAAAATTACTGCAGATTACTCAGGCGACTATACATTTAGATTCAACTCATCAAGTCACAATTTAACTGTTACTTACCCGACGATTTATCAGGTGAACTATAGCGTTGTTACAAAGAATGCCGGTACGGGAGGTGGTGCTGCATCTACATCGCCGACTATTAGCAGTGGAGGATATGTGGTAGATGGTACGAGTGTGACCTTTACCGCAGCCAGTGCAAACGCAGGTTATACTTGGCGTGGATGGTTCTCAAAGAACAATCCTTCTACCTGGTCAGATGGCAAGTTGTCGGAAGGAACTTCATTATCATATACTAGGTCTATAACCGGAAATACGACTATTTATGCCATCTATTCGGAGAACGACTATACCGTAACGGTTGGTGCAACGACCGGTGGTTCTATCACCACACCAGCTTCGCCGGCAACAACGGTAACCGCACATCCGGGAACAGCGACATCTATCGTTGCTGCATTGGACAACCTTGCTTGGCGCTTCAAGGGATGGGTTAAAACAGTAGGTAGCGGTAATGTAACCTTCGGTAGTGCCTCCAGTTTGAGTACAAACGTTAAAACGACCTCGGACGCTACTATTCAAGCTCAGTTCGAGCCGCGTTATGGACTGTTAGGATCACGTTCTGATGACAGCGGAAATGAAAACATGCCTGGATGGACAAATGGTAGTGCCGCAGACTTTACTGTGGAAGGGTTCACTGCTATCAACACTGACAATGGTGTGGATTTGGAATGTACGCGTACGTTACTACCTAATAGACAATATAAGTTCATGGTGTATGACCGTGTTGCCGGTACGCGTCGCGGATGTACATCTGAGAACAACAATAACAACGCACAAGTTCTTCCTGCTGGTAGTAATTGGCAATTAAATGGTACATACCAGGTGCTGATTAATACCGTAGGTTACGGAGATTATACCTTCCATATCACGAAGATGGGTGCGTCCAGTACGTATTATCCGTCCATTCAGGTGGATCGTCCGACATCTTATCAGTTGACTATGGGCTCGAAGACGACTTATTTGACAGATGTTGATGCAGCAAGTGCAACAGAAGGTGGTACGGTATCGGCGCAAACTACCGAAAGCGGAGAGAATTTCACCATCACAAACGGACAATATGTAGCTAATGGCGGTACAATCACCTTCACGGCAAATCCGACGAAGGGTTATAAGGTTGAGTGGTATAAAGAAAGCACATATACTAACAAGTATTCTGCTGTGGAATTCTCTAACCCAACATGCGACGAAGTACGGATTTCCAGTGATGGCAATACCCTGACTCTTACTGGGGTTAAAGCAAATGTTACCGTTTATGCGAAGTTTGTAGAGAAGACCTGCCGCGTTAATGTCTATACAGCTTATAATAGTTTAGGTTCCGTTTCTATCAATGGTACGCCGACAAGTTGGAGTCTTGCAACCGTTGATGTCGGTGTACATACAACAGCTACTGTCGCTGTTACGCCGGAAACGAACTACTATGTAGATAGTTTGTGCAAGGCTTACGGAGCGGATAACTTTGAGTACACTACGTATACAGTAACCAGTAGCAATACATCAGCAACTATTCGTGGTACGGGCGAAGGCTCCAGCGCTAATATCCGTGCACGTATTAATGAGTTGGATCGAATCTATTTCTATAATTACAACTTTGACACGAGGACTAATCTCTGGACCACAGGACATGTGTATGTATATTTCAATATCTATTGGGGAAAATATTCATCGGCATATGATGGTGTTGTTACCCATGATTGTACGCAATATGCAGAAATGAGTCCTGTTTGGCCCGGTTCTTATTACTATTGGGCATATGTGCCGCGTGCATTCATGTTAGAGACGGGAGCCAACAAGACGCATGTGGCTTTCTCGGATGTAGATATGCATACATACAATGTATTTAGCGGCAATCACGGAGCATACCGTTCGGACTACAACCGTATCCTGAATATGTTTGTTCCGAATCATACAGAGAGCGTATATTCTAATAGTACGAGTTATAACTCCAACGGATATTGGAAACAGTATAATCCTACGGGTGGCGAAGGAGCAGGATATTATCTGCAATTGCATACAGGAGATGATGGTAACGGTAATGGTACCTATTCTCAGCAAGGAGAGTTCAAAGCCGAATCCAATAGTATTGATTCGAAACTTGCATTCACCATGCGTGTGGATAATTTGGGAACTCAAACGCAATATCGTATTGTTTCTGCCGGTGGTATTAGTTACTACGTATCGAGCACCATCACTAATGCGGCTTGTACGGATATAACTGTGTACGAGTATGAGAATTGCAAAAACTGCTATTTCACTGTTAATTTGACCGCGGAGGGCGATTACAAGTTTATTCTTGATCAGTCCGGTGAAGATATGAAGTTATCGGTAGAGTACCCTGTTGGTCAAGGTGATTATCGTTTGAAACACACCTACACAGACGGTTCTGCAAAGACTACCTATTCAGACATTATTAAGGCACGCGATGCTGCGGGTGGTCAGACAGTTTCTATGTATCTGAATGATGGCGGTACAGAGACTTTGGTTTTGCAAAAATGTACTACAGTGGTTGCCGGGGTTCCACAATGGAGCGCAGGCGATGCTACGAACCTCGATGGTGTACTGACAGAACTCGGTAAGAGTGGTAATGGAGTATATCAATTTGATGTGAAGATTAATACTTCTACACACAAACTCTCTGAGCCGGCATCTAACATCGGTCTCTACAAGGGTAATTACTATATTAAGACGAATAGTGCGCGCGGTATGTGGGCTGACTATCATAGCAATGTGATGGGAAAGAATACTGAGACCTTCAGCACGTCAGATCCGAAGTCCTTCGATTATTACTATTGTACGTTTGCAACCGGTGGCACGAATGTGAAGTGTGTAGTTGCGAATGCGTATAATAATGCGCTTTGTGATACATTGTGGGGAGATGCTGTTATCGGAATGGAGAATGAGGCATTGCCAAGCCTCAAATCGGCTAATATACGTTTCAGTTACAATAGTTATACCAACGAAGTGAAACGTACGTATATGAACGGGTCGGCTTATTCTGGAGATGAATATTTGTTGCTGCAAGGTGATGCGATGATTGCTAATACCGATGAGACGCCTTTTACAGATAACAAAGTTACCTTTGTGGATCACGAGGATTGGATTTATATCATTGACGTCAAAGCAAAAGAAACAGCACGTGCACGTCTGACGGCTAATTACAACAACCACTTGCAGTATCTTATTGGTAGTGATCCTGCAGACAAAACATGGGAAGCTTCTACCGAGGAACTTCTCGGTGGAACTACAGAGCATACCGGTTGGAATCCTATCCGTATTATCTATGACTTCAAGACGAACCACCTTATCTCGGCATGGGTTGCTACGGAAGATATAGTAGTTGGTGCAGATCAGACTAAAGCAATCAATGCAGACTTGATGTTGATTCGTGAGAACCAAGACCCCGCTCACCAGATTACATTCGCTAATTCTATGTCTAAACTCTCTGAGGTGAAGACGGTATATGGTGTTGTTAAACTGACGAAACCATTTGTTCAAGATTATTCGAGACCAAGTTCTGAACGCGAGTTCTATTGGGTATCCTTCCCATTTGATGTGGATTTGAGTCAGTCCTTTGGAGGATTGGGTTACTATGGTACCGATTGGGCGATGGAATACTACGATGGTAAGACTCGTGCTAAATACGGTTATTGGGCAGACTCTGAAGTGAACTGGAAGATCATGTGGGATAAGGATACGATCCTCCATGCATATGAAGGTTATGTATTGGCATTAGAGTTGGGTAACTTCCAATCAAGTTACATGTGGCCGAACGGCTCTACCGAGATCTTCCAATACTTCCCGTCGAAGGAGCCGGTAAGTACGATATCGCAAGCAACGGTAAATGTTGAATTCCCGGATCAGAATAAATACTATTGCAGCATTAACCGCGGTGATGGTACAGATGGCGACCGTCGTATCAAGGATAGCTATTGGCATTGTATCGGTGTACCTGGATATGCAAATTATGTGGCTACGACCCAAGGAGCATGGGACGACGTGAAGAAAGAGGCTACAGCCTATAATCCGGAATTATCCCTGCCGTACGTATATGTATGGAAACCCGCAACCAATGATTATGAAGTGGTAACAACCGGTACATATACCTTCGAGCCGATGACCTCTTATCTGGTTCAGTATAGTAAAGATATCATGACTTGGACGAATGTCAATGCTCCTGCAAGTATTGTGGCTCGTCGTCGCGCAAAATCTGAGATTCGCGAATGTGAGTTTAGGTTAGCATTGTTGCAAAATGAGCAAGAATTGGATCGTACCTTTATTCAAATGAGCGATGATGAGAATATCACAACAGGATTTGAATTTAACTACGACCTCTCGAAGGCAATGAACGCCAATAAGGCGAACCTCTATACCTTAATCGGTTATGAGCAAGTAGCAGGTAACATAATGCCGTTTGACGAGCAGACCACTATAGTACCTGTGGGCGTGAAGATTGCTACCGATGGCGAGTATACCTTCGCGATGTCGGAAGGTACACATGGTGTAGGTGCTGTCCTGGTGGACAAGGTAGCCAACACACGTACTAACTTGGCGTTGACCGAATACACTGTGAACCTGACAGCAGGCACATGTAACGACCGCTTTGAACTGGAGTTGTCGCCGATAGCACAAATGCCGACCGATCTCGAGAACGGTGCTGATGGTGAAAACGACAAGCACATCCGCAAAGTGATGGTTGATGGCGTGCTGTACATCGTCAAAGACGGTAATGTATTCGATGCACGTGGTAACAGAGTTCAATAATGGCAAATGGCGAATATAAAAATATTATAAAAATGAAAAGTATAAAGGTTATAGGTTATGGGTTATGGGTTATCGGCATGCTCCTTGTGAGCGTGCCGACCATGGCGCAACAAGATCAATGGCAGTCCACATCGTCGTTACCGACCTCCGGTAGTTCGTATATGCCTCAAGTAACGGCTGTTGGTGCTACCGCCCCTGTGCAACAGAGCGCAGTAGGTGCACCCTACTCGCCGGCTGAGCCGCCGTCAGGGCCAAGAAGAATCGGTACGCCGAGTGATGGTATAGGTCAGAGTGAGGAGTCACCCCTCGGTGATGGACTTATTCCGCTGTCGCTCCTTGCCCTCGCGTATGCAGGGGTGGTTTACTTCCGCAAGCGCAAGCAAACGTTAAACGGTTAAGCTGTTAAAGCGTTAATGCGTTATTTATAATAGCCTGCAGGTTTCTGACTTGCAGGCTATTATTGTTTGTCTCTGTAAATAAAACCGGGACGTTCATTACGGAATTTATCTCCAACAATTGTGCAAATATTTATCCGTATTTTTGTACTAATTTGCACTAAATTGCGGTTTCAAATGCTACTTATTCGCATTTTTGTACTAATTTGCACTAAATTCAGGATACGATATCTCCCGATAATACATCGACTATATACCGATAATGAACCCTCACTCAGTGCACGAGGATCTTTTGGGTGTGCCAGGTGCCGTCGTAGAAGGCTTTGACGAAATAGACACCGGTACTTAGCGCGATCGGGAGGTGCGATAACTGGCTGTCGCCGGCATCTTCCAAGCGGCCATTGTAAATATAGATGAGTTTACCTGTGATGTCGAGCAGGTACAAGGTCGTTGGCGAGTCTTTGTCAACGAGTTCCTCCGGCGTTAGGTCCTTGATCTCGAAAGGATTCGGCAGGAACGCTTCTATCTCGTCCTGATCAACCGTCTCGTTCCAGTGTCCTTCGCAGTTAGGTACGAGGCTGAACTCCACGATCGTACGAACCAACATGTCGTTCAGATGCTCTACCTTAAGGCTGTCCGTCGTCGGCTTGAGGTGCGGATTACCGATACCCGAGTCGTCCGTTAAGAAGAACGAGGTACCATTAGTAGCCAAAGCTATCGAACGCAGCAGGAACTCCCCACTCTCGCCTATGCCGCTACATACGACCGGTACGATACGCACACCCATCGCCGCGGCGTTCAGGATCTGGTCGTGCAGCAGAGCCAGGGTAGCCGAGTCTTCGTGACAGGGCGCATCTAATATAAGGAACGCGATGCGCGCACGCGCGTTAGCGTCCCATCCTGCACTGTTAAGTGCGGCCATCAGCGCTTCCGGCACTGCCTCGGGATAGTCACCGCCTCCGTTCGCTTCCTGCTTGTCAATGAAAGCCTGCGTCGTGGATATATCGTCTGTTAGACGGGAGATACGCGTCAAGTACTCGTCTCCATGGTCGCGATAAACGACCGCACCCGTACGGATAGCCAGACCACCTGTTGCCTCTTTGGCACGTGCGATCACATCTTTCATCTCTGCCTGCAGGTAACGCAACTCATCGCCCATCGAACCCGTCGCATCGAACACAAAGAGCACATCTACGGCGTCCGAAGCCTCGCAGGGCTCATCGATCACGATCGTGTTCAGCCCTTCCTTCCACTCACCGCTAACCGCTAAACGTTCACCGTTAACCGTTAGTCCGTACCAGAGCTCCGCTTTACCTGTGTTGTCCGTGATGGCCTGGTAGAGCGTGTTGCCGTTCGGGTCCGAGAGCGTAACAGGATAGTTAATGATCGGATAGCCGTGTTTGTTGACTACCTGGATCGTATAACGGTGGCGCGGGTCGAGCTGCCAGGTCTTGATGAACTGCTTGTGTGTGCCGTCCAGCACTTTGGACCAGAACGACCATTTGGCAAAGTCATTCACCTCTCCTGCCGTCAGTTTGCCGGCTGAGACATTATTATTCTCGTATACGGGCAAAATATGCGGGCGGTCGAACTCACCTTCCGCTACCGCTGCGCCGTCCATGCTGTACATCACTTCCTCGGCCTCTACAGACGCGGTAGCCGCCATTGTCTTGTACACCATGCCGGTCTTCGCTCCGCGCGCCGAACCCATCGTACGATAGACATGATCCTTAGGCTTTTGACCGGGCTTGGGCGTCAGTTGAACGAGCAGCAGGCCTTCCGCCGGCACTGCCACTTTCTGCTCCTTGTAGCCTTCGCACGAGAAGACAAATGACTTAACGCCCTTTAACTGCTCGGGTTTGAGTACTACACGACCGTCGAAAGAAGTAGTGAGGGTCGTCTTACCCACCTTCACCTGCACCTCCGGCAACAGGGCCTGGGTCGTATCCATGACGATAATGGTTAATGGTGAAGGGTTAACGGTTAATGTTTTTTTCTTAGCACATGCCTGCACAGCACCTGCGCTCAGCAGCGCTACCAACAAGAGAGAGAGAATTTTCTTCATAACTTTTACACTTTACACATTACACTGTACACCTATCAAATTCCGTGCCAAAAAAGAAAAAGCGCCGGAGCGCTTTCTCTTATTCATTGGTATCCTCGAGGCTGTCACCGACGATCTTACGGTAGAGCTCCTTCGCATCGGTAGCCTTACGGATGATCTCGTGCAAGTCCTCGATACGAACGCGGTCTTGCTCCATCGTGTCGCGGTAACGAACAGTGACACAACCGTCGTTGAGGGTGTCGTGATCGACGGTGATACAGAACGGTGTACCGACAGCGTCCTGACGACGGTAACGTTTACCGATACTGTCTTTCTCGTCATACGCGATCTTGAAGTCGAACTTGAGTTCGTTCATGATCTCGCGGGCTTTCTCAGGCAGACCGTCTTTCTTAACGAGCGGCATGATACAAGCCTTCACCGGAGCGAGAACTGCCGGCAAATGGAGAACGACACGCGTATCGCCGCCTTCGAGAGCCTGCTCCTCGTAAGACGAACACATGACGGAGAGGAACATACGATCCACACCAATCGAGGTCTCGATAACATACGGGGTGTAGGATTGGTTGAGCTCCGGATCGAAGTACTCGATCTTCTTGCCTGAATACTTAGCGTGCGATGACAGGTCGAAGTTGGTACGGCTGTGGATACCCTCTACCTCCTTGAAACCGAACGGCATCAGGAACTCAATATCGGTAGCTGCATTCGCATAGTGCGCCAATTTGTCATGGTCATGGAAGCGGTATTTCTCGTCGCCTAAGCCAAGGGCTTTGTGCCATTTGAGGCGGAACTGTTTCCAGTGCTCGAACCACTTGAGCTCCTCACCCGGACGAACGAAGAACTGCATCTCCATCTGCTCGAACTCGCGCATACGGAAGATGAACTGACGCGCTACAATCTCATTACGGAAGGCTTTACCGATCTGCGCGATACCAAAAGGAATCTTCATACGGCCGGTCTTCTGCACGTTGAGGAAGTTAACGAAGATACCCTGTGCGGTCTCCGGACGGAGGTAGATCTTCATTGCACCGTCGGCTGTCGAACCCATCTCGGTGGAGAACATGAGGTTGAACTGACGTACGTCTGTCCAGTTACGTGTACCGCTGATGGGGCAAACGATCTCCTCGTCGAGGATGATCTGCTTGAGTTCGTCGAGGTTGTTATCGTTCATTGCCTTGGCAAAACGCTCGTGCAGCGCTTCGCGTTTAGCAATATGCTCTTTGACACGCTCATTGGTGGCTTTGAACATCTCCTCGTCAAAGCTCTCGCCGAAACGTTTGCGCGCTTTCTCCACCTCTTTGGCGATCTTCTCGTCGTACTTGGCAATCTGATCTTCGATTAGCACGTCTGCACGGTAACGTTTCTTAGAGTCCCTGTTGTCGATCAACGGATCATTGAACGCATCGACGTGACCGGAGGCTTTCCAGGTCGTCGGGTGCATGAAGATAGCGGCATCGATACCTACGATATTCTCATGCAGCAGGGTCATCGAGTCCCACCAATAACGCTTGATGTTGTTCTTCAACTCCACGCCGTTCTGACCATAGTCATACACAGCGCCCAGACCGTCATAGATCTCACTGGACGGAAAAACAAATCCGTACTCCTTGCAGTGAGCAACGATCTTCTTAAATGTTTCTTCTTGTGTTGCCATTTTTATATGATTTGTGATTTATGATTTCAAATTTATGATTGCTGATTTATGATTTGTATGCCTCCAGCGCTTTGCGGAGCACCAGCATCGCCTTACCCAGGTCTTCCTTGTTGAGGATATACGCCATACGTACCTGGTGACGGCCGTCCTCGGGGTTGGTATAGAAACCCGTTCCAGGCGCCATCATGATAGTTGCGCCCTCATATTGAAAGTCGGTCAAGCACCATTTGCAGAACTTCTCCACATCATCCACCGGCAGTTCGACCATGACATAGAAAGCACCGGTAGGTGCAGGTGCGAACACACCCGGGATCTGGTTGAGTTGGTCAATGAGGAAATTACGTCTGCCGAGGTACTCGTCGTACACCTCCTGCATATACTCTTCCGGTGTGGAGAGCGAGGCCTCTGCTACGATCTGGCCGAACAAAGGAGGACTCAGACGCGCCTGGCAGAACTTCATCACAGACTCCCGCACGGCTTTGTTCTTCGTGATGAGGGCACCGATACGGATACCGCACTCACTGTAGCGCTTGGAGACGCTATCCACCAGCACGACGTTCTCTTCGATGCCCTCGAGGTGGCAGGCGGAGATATACGGCGACTTGGTGTAGATAAACTCGCGGTACACCTCGTCCGAGATGAGATAGAGGTCATATTTCTTGACCAAATCACGAATCTGGCGCATCTCCTGCTTGGTATAGAGATATCCCGTCGGGTTGTTGGGGTTACAGATGAGGATGGCGCGGGTCTTCGGAGTTATCTGCTTCTCAAACTCCTCCACCGGCGGTAACTTAAAGCCGTTCTTGATGTCGGTCTTCACCGATTTGACTACCGCACCCGCCGAGATAGCAAACGCCATGTAGTTAGCATAACTCGGGTCGGTCACAATAATCTCGTCGCCCGGGTTGAGACAAGACATGTACGCGAACATGATGGCCTCCGAACCGCCCGCGGTGATGATGATCTCGTCCGGCGAGAGGTCGATGCCGTACTCGGCATAGTAACTCACCATCTTCGTTCGCAAGGACTTGAGGCCCTGCGAAGGCGAGTACTCGAGGATCTCGGTATTGAAGTTCTTCACTGCCTCCAGCGCCTGCGGCGGGGTCTTGATATCCGGCTGACCGATGTTAAGGTGATACACATGTACCCCTGCTAACTTCGCCTCGTCAGCGTATTTTGCCAATTTGCGGATAGGCGACTCAGGCATTGATTGAGCCCGTAAACTTATTTCCATATGCTTCTATATATTGTCTTAAGGCGTGTATATCGCCAAAGACATGGGTTATTTCTTTGAGGTTCACCACCCGTTGTCGAACGGAGGCCACCCCGTGTTTGTTCAGTTTCTCTTTGGTCGGCGTGATGGCTTGTTGTAGCGCCTCGAGATTCACGTCGTAGAGCATCGTGCCGTGGACGATCGTTCCTGTCGGTGTGGTGTAACAAGCCCAACCGGATACTTTTCTTCCGTCCACAAGGATGTCATTATGCGCCGTTGTCACAGCCGGTAGCCCTTTGGCTTGCAAGGCCTCAGCGATGAGTGTCAGGAAGTCCAAAAAGACCTGTTCGCTGCGCGTCGATGGCGTCACAAAACTAATCATCAGGTTTCCCTCGTCTGCATAGACGCATCCTCCTCCGCTCTTTCGCTGCACGACCTCGATGCCGTGTTCGCGGCAGTAGGTCTCGTTCACCTCCACCTCCGCGCTCTGATGGCGTCCGTAAATCACCGTCGGCCGCACGATCCACGTGAAGAGTGTTGGCTCTTTGATGTCCTTGACCAAGTCCTGCTCTATCTGCAAGTACTCCGCCAAAGACAAACCCTCTGCGAACCTTTCAACTTTCACCTTTCAGTTTACATCACCGGCTCGGTCAGTTCAACTCCGCGGCAGAACCGACGTTTGATATCGCGGTCGTCGCCGAGGTAGATATAACGCTCCAGACGCTGCTCGAGCGTGTAGTGGTCGTAGTTGAGGTACGAGTCATCCACCAGCAGGGCATCGAACTCATAGCCCGGTTCAAAACTACCCACCTTGCCGAAGAACGATCCGCCGCCTTTGGTAGCGAGGTAGAAGACCTCACTCAGGCTCAAGAACGGCATCTCGCCTTTCGTCTGGGCGTAGTTCAACTTACTTACCTGTATCGCGTACTGCATCACACGCAGCATCGACATATGATGTCCGGCGGAGACGTCGGTGCCCAGCGCCACATTGATACCTGCGTTCAGGAACTTACGTATCGGCGCCATACCGCTCGACAGGTTACTGTTCGACATCGGGCAGTGCACTACATAGACGCCGTTCTTGCGCATCAACTCCATCTCTTCGCCGTCCGTGTAACAGCAGTGCGCCATGAGCGTCGGGGTCTGACCGAACAAGCCATAGCGGTTATAGGCATCCCCGTAACAGGTGCTCTCCGGTTCGAGCTCTTTCACCCAGTCTATCTCCGAGCGGTTCTCACTCAGGTGCGACTGTACCGGCAGACCGGTCTCCTTAGCGTACTCACCCAGGGCTGTCAGCATCTTATCCGAACAGGACGGTACAAAGCGCGGGGTAATGATCGGCATGACGCGGCCGTCTCCGTGTTCGTCGAGGTGTGCCTTGAGCATGCGCATGCCCTCTATCAGTTCGGCCGTCGTGTTCTGCAGCGTGTCGGGACTGTTGCGGTTCATACCTACCAGCCCCACCATCGCACCCATTCCGGCCTGGATAAAGAGGTCCGCCAGGATACGGGTCGCCTCGGGGTGTATCGTCGCGAAGACCGCACTGCGCATCGTTCCCTGCATCCAGAGTTCGTGCACAAAACGACGGTATAGTCTGCGAGCGTACTCGGGGTCAGCGTACTTGGTCTCCTCCGGGAAGGTGTAGGTGTTGAGCCAAGGCAGTAACTCCAGGTCCAGCGCCAGACCCATATTGCGGTACTGAGGCGCATGCACGTGCAGGTCATTGAAGGCCGGGATAAGGAGTTTATCTCCGAAATCCATCACTTGGCGACGCCAGTCCATGTTCTCCGGAAGTTCCTTGTAGATACCTTCTACGAGACCGTTCGACTTCACGACGATATAACCGTGCGGAATGATCTCCAACTTACCCGGTGTGGGGGTATAGATGATGTTCGCTCTATAAATTTTCATTCTTCGGTGATTTAAAGAAGATTAAACAAATCAAGTAATTGATACAGCCTCCGATGAAGATGACCACAAAACTGATATAGTCGTCTCGCCAGGTGGAGAGCAACTCCAGCATGAGCGGCAACAGGCCTAACTGAATAGCCATGTTGATGACACGCGCGAAGAGGAATCCGCCGGCATTCTTCAACTGCGGTTTCGTGCCGAAGGTGTACCAGTTGGTGAACAGGTAGTTAGGCACCATCTCCACGATATAGCCGATGATGAACGCCACATAGTACAACGACGCGCCTTTCTCAGGATGCCCTAAGAGCAACAGGGCCAACATGAAGAACCAGGTCTGCAAGAACATACCTGTCGTGCCCACTATCGTGAAGCGCACCGCACTACGGATCTTCTCCGGCAAATAGGAAGTTGGTAACTTCATTTTTTTCGTTATAACGTTATAACGTAATTACGTTATTACGACAATCCATTCACTAATTCCTCCATTGCGGCATTGAGGCCGTTGACATCACGACCTCCGGCGGTAGCAAACCAAGGCTGACCGCCACCACCGCCTTGGATATGCTTGGCTGCCGACTTGATCATCGCACCGGCGTTCTTGCCTTCGTCCACGAACGGCTGGCTCAGGAACACCGCGATCGTCGGCTTATCGTTCCAATGTGTAGCCGCTACGACAGCGAACTTCATGTCGGTGAACTTACCGCGTAAGAGCGGCATCACACCGCGGATCATCTCCGGGTCTTCTTCGCCTTCGATACGCACCAGTTTGATATCACCGAAGTTCTCCGCACGACCGATGATATGGTCGCGGTACTGCTCGATCTTCTCGGCTGTGAACTGCTCAATCTGTTTCTTGAGGTTGGCGTTCTCGTCAAGGAACTTATGGATGGCATTCACTACATCGGGCGAGTTATTGAAGAGCACTTTCAGGTTATTGAGTGTATCCTGCGCGATGTAATAGAGTTCATCGGCTTTGGCTGCTGTTACCGCCTCTATACGGCGTACGCCGGCTGCGACACTCGTCTCCATGATGATACGGATCGCACCGATACGGCCGGTCGAAGAGACATGGCATCCACCGCAGAGTTCAACCGAGTCACCGAATTTGATCACACGCACATCGTCACCGTATTTCTCGCCGAATAGCGCCATCGCTCCCATCGCCTTGGCCTCTGCGATCGGTGTATGACGACTCTCCTCGAGGTGGAAGTCACGACGCACGAAGGCGTTCGCTACCTGCTCTACTTTACGGAGCTCTTCGGGCGTCACTTTCTGGAAGTGACTAAAGTCAAAACGCAGACTCTCTGCCGTCACCAGCGAGCCCTTCTGCTCGACATGCTTACCGAGCACCTCACGCAGCGCGTAGTGGATGATATGGGTAGCCGAGTGGTTGCAGGCGATCGCCTGACGACGCTCAGCGTCCACCTCTGCGACGAACGTAGCCTCTACATCCTTCGGCAGTTCTGCCATAATATGTACGGGTAAGTTATTCTCACGCTTGGTATCGATAATTTTGAATTTTGAATTTTGAATTTTTAATTCTCCCGTGTCTCCTACCTCACCACCCATCTCGGCGTAGAACGGGGTCTTCTCCAGCACGACCTGATAGAACGCTTTGCCTTTCTGACTCACCTGACGGTAGCGCAGGATACGGGTCTCGACGCTCAACTCATCATAACCGACGAACTCGGTCTCTCCTTCGCGCAGTACGGTCCAGTCGCCCAGGTCCTGTTTGTTGGCCGAACGACCCATCTCTTTCTGGTGCTCGAGCGCTTTGTTGTACTCGTCCTCGTTGGTGGTAAAGCCGTTCTCACGCAGGATGAGCTCGGTCAGGTCGAGCGGGAAGCCGTAGGTGTCCTTGAGTGTGAACACATCGACACCCGAGATCTCGGTCTTGCCGGCTTTGCGCGCTTCGTCCATCAGTTTGTCGAGCAAACCGATACCTTTGTCGAGGGTACGGAGGAACGCCTCTTCCTCTGATTTGATGACCGGCGTGATCTGTGCCTCCTGTGCCTTCAGTTCCGGATAGGCCTCGCCGAGGTCTTCGATGAGTTGCGGCACAAGCTGATAGAGGAAGGCCGAACGCATGTTGAGGAAGGTATAACCATAGCGCACAGCACGACGGAGGATACGGCGAATGACGTAACCTGCTTTCTCGTTGCTCGGCAGCTGTCCGTCGGTGATAGCGAAGGCGATCGTACGGATATGGTCGGCGATCACACGCATCGCGATATCCGTCTTCTCATCGCGTCCATATTCGCAGCCGCAGATCGCACCGATACGACGCAGCATCGGTTGGAAGACGTCGGTGTCGTAGTTAGAGGTCTTGCCTTGGATCGTACGCACGAGACGCTCGAAGCCCATACCGGTGTCTATCACTTTCTTAGCCAGCGGCTCCAGCGAACCGTCTGCCTTGCGGTTATACTGCATGAAGACGATGTTCCATATCTCAATCACCTGCGGGTGGTCTTTGTTGACCAACTCCCGTCCCGGCACTTTGGCGCGCTCTTCGGCCGAACGGCTGTCCACGTGGATCTCCGAACACGGACCGCAAGGACCCGTATCACCCATCTCCCAGAAGTTATCGTGCTTGTTGCCGTTCAGGATATGATCGGCAGGCAGGTGTTTGGCCCAGATAGATGCTGCCTCGTCGTCGCGGTCCAGCCCTTCTTCTTTCGAACCCTCGAAAACGGTGGCATACAGGTTGGACGGGTCGATCTTGAGCACATCGACGATATACTCCCACGCAAAATCAATCGCCTCTTTCTTGAAATAGTCGCCGAACGACCAGTTACCTAACATCTCAAACATCGTGTGGTGGTACGTGTCGTGTCCTACTTCCTCCAGGTCGTTGTGCTTGCCGCTCACGCGCAGACATTTCTGACTGTCTGCTACACGCGGATATTTGATCGGGTCATTGCCCAAGATGATACCCTTCCAGGGGTTCATACCGGCGTTGGTGAACATCAGCGTCGGGTCATCTTTGATCACCATCGGCGCACTCGGCACTACCTGGTGACCCTTACTTGCCATAAAGTCCAAAAAGGACTGTCTAATCTCTTTACTTGTCATTATATGTTGTTGTCTTAAAATCTATAAACTCACGTCTTGGTTTGCCTTCGCCCTCGTTGCGCTCGATGAACGGCAGCGGGTTGGCACGCAACTCATCGTACTCCGCACGGGCACGCAGCACATCAATCGCCATAAACAGCGCGTTGCGCATACTTCGCTCGTCGGCTTGGTTCTTACCCGCGATATCATATCCCGTGCCGTGGTCCGGCGAGGTACGAACGATATTCAGTCCTGCCGTATAGTTCACGCCCGTCATGTCGAGCGTCTTGAACGGTATCAATCCCTGGTCGTGATACATCGCCAGCACGGCATCGTAGTGTGTGAACTGACCCGCGCCGAAGAAACCGTCCGAGGGGTACGGCCCGAACGCCCATATATCCTGCTCGTTCGCCTTAGTGATCGCCGGAACGATGATCGTCTCCTCCTCCTTGCCTAACAGCCCTCTATCGCCCGCATGGGGATTGAGCGCCAGCACGGCTATACGGGGTTTCTCGATACGGAAGTCCCGCTTAAGGGCGTTATTGAGCAGCGTCAACTTAGCCAGGATGTTCTCCTCTGTGATCTGCGCAGGGATATCGGCTATCGCCACATGGTTGCACACCAGCGCTACCCGCAAGTTCCCGCTGCACAGCATCATCAACGAACCATTTTCCGTTTTCAGTTTTCCGTTTTCAGTTCGCCCAAACTGTTCCGTCAGGAACTCTGTATGTCCTCCGCCTAAGGCTTCTTTGTTGATCGGCGCGGTCACCAGCGCGTGTACCTTACCGGCTTTGAGGTCGCGACACGCACGTTCGAGCGATGCCTTGGCGGCTTTGTTCGAGGCCTCCGTGTTCTTTCCGAACTGCACAGGCAGGTCGTCCGTGTAACAGGTGATGAGATTGAGACGGCCGTCCTTGGCTTGCGACGGGTCGTCGATCATGTTCCACGTCACGTTACGGAACTCCTCGTCCAGCGTCTGAAAATGTTTCTTTGCCACCGCGGCGTTACCGTATATCACCGGCCGCATGATCTCGAACACATAGCCGATCAGGAGGCTCTTTATCATCACCTCGTATCCTACTCCGTTCGTATCTCCGGCCGTTATTGCTACTATAGGTTTCATTCTTATAATTTATTATTATTTCGTGAGCATATGTGCTCTATAGGTGTCTGTTTTGTTGTGAGCGAATGTTCTTCTCTCGGAGGCGTCTCGAGCGGATGGGGAACGCGAGAGTCGTCGAGCATGGGGCGAGTTACTCCGAAGAAGAAGCATTCACGAACGCGAACTTCTAAAAC
Source organism: uncultured Bacteroidales bacterium (assembly GCA_902774075.1). Classification (GTDB taxonomy): domain Bacteria; phylum Bacteroidota; class Bacteroidia; order Bacteroidales; family Paludibacteraceae; genus Colicola. The sequence goes on along the minus strand of CACYGT010000005.1, from coordinate 21,460 downwards.
ATTTCTTTATGTATCTTTTCATACTTCAATCGAGAAAGGTCATATGTGCTTCGTTCCTCATCAGGGTAGCCGAGCGCAATTGCGCAGAGTATCTCATACTTTTCGGGAATGCCGCAGGTCTTGCGCACCAACTCCGGCGCCCCTTCGCGCTCATGCACATGACACCAGCACGCACCTACACCTTGCTCAGCCGCCGCCAACAGGATATGCTCCGCGGCAATAGCGCCATCCGCCATCCATGTGTTATCGCACAACGTCGGGTCCAGGGCAATGATGATCGCTGCCGTTGCGGTGTTGAACATCTGCGAGCCGTACGTACGACAGCCCGCTAACGGACGTAACTTCGCCTCGTCACGCACCACGATGAACTCCCACGGACACGTCCGTTTTGCACTCGGACTCATCAACGCACACTGCAGCATATAGTCGATCTTCTCCTGCTCTACTGGCGCGTTCGTGTACTTGCGTATCGAGCGTCTGTGCGCGCATAAATCCCTAAAACTCATATTTCTATCGTTTGTAGCCATTCTACTCCAAATTAAAATCGGGCACAAAGGTACAACAATTTTTTCACATACGCAAGCGCCCGCGCGATTTTTCCATATTTTTTTGCCTTTTCATCTTTAGAAATTTGCATATATCAAAAATTTTGTGTAATTTTGCAGCGCAAAATGAATCGTGCCCCTGTGGGTAAGAAAGTTTTGCAGTATTTAGTCCACGCCGAGGGTATATGTCTTTCGGGATGGGGGTAAATACAGAACATATGAAAAAGGCGTTCATAAAACCTAATGAAAGATAAAACAGACATAGTTTCGACACAGCAATTCGATGAAGTGATTCGTCTGATTCAGCATGCTCGCTCGGAGATCGTTCGCACAGCCAACTCTCAACTAATCGAGTTGTATTGGCAGTTGGGCGCATACATGTCTGATAAGATTGAATCAACTCAATGGGGAGATAGCGTCGTACAGCAGTTGTCTGAATATATCGCCCACACAGCGCCTGAACTGAAGGGATTCTCTGCTCAGAACCTCTGGCGCATGAAGCAGTTTTATGAGGCCTATCGCAATGCGGATAAAAAACTCTCGCCACTGGTGAGAGAAATTAGTTGGACGAATAATCTTATCATACTCAGCCGTACAAAATCGGAGGCAGAAAGGGAATTTTATTTGCAACTTTGCGTAAAAGAACGTCTCTCCAAACGAGATCTGAATCGTCAAATCGATAGTGCCTTATTTGAGCGTGCGATGTTGGAGAAACCAAAACTCTCACCACTGTTGAGAGAAATTGCTCCTTCAGCAGAACAAGTGTTCCGCGACCAATATGTGATGGAGTTTATCGGGGGCAAGGAATACAAGACGGAGAGCTCGATGAAATCTGCCCTTGTGCAGCAGATGAAGGAGTTTATCCTTGAACTCGGCAAAGATTTCATTTTTATAGACGAGGAGTATCGTTTGCAGGTGGGTAATAGTGATTTCCGTATTGATTTACTCTTTTTCCACCGCGAGTTGCAATGTCTTGTAGCTTTTGAACTGAAGATGGGTTCGTTCAAACCGGAACATCTGGGACAATTGAATTTCTATTTGGAGGCATTAGACCGAGACGTAAAGAAACCTCATGAAAACCCGAGTATAGGTATTCTTCTCTGTAAAGATAAAGATAACGAAGTCGTTGAGTATGCACTCAGTCGCTCGTTATCGCCAACGATGGTAGCAGAATATAAGCTTTGCCTGCCGGACAAGAAACTCTTACAAGCAAAAATGCGTGAGATAGAAGCGGAATAACCATCGTCGCTCCACGACGTTAAACCGGAGGACAAGCGCTAGTGTGCGCTACATGATAAAATATAAGCGTTTGCTTTATTTAGGACATTTTCAATCATCCACAAAATTGTAATGTACTTCCGAGATATAGCGAATGTTCACACTAATGGTGTGGACTTTCTGCATATATTGGAAGTCATGGGAGTCGAAGCCCGAATATACCAATATTACAGGGGTTCACACTTTTTATATATGTTATCAAATAGCTTCATCGCTGTAGATTTTGAAACGGCCACATTCAGTAAGATGGCGTGCCAAATAGGCGTCACAATAGTGGAAAACGGTGTTATTAAGAGCACTGTGGTGGATTATATCCAGCCGCCAGAAAATCTATATGAAATGGGATGCATAAAAGTACACCATATTACTCCAGAACAAACGATTAACGCGCCTACATTTAATAAAATTTGGCCGTATTATAAAGAACTATTTGAGAACTATCCGGTAGTTGCTCATAATGCGACATTTGACGAATCTGTCCTGCGTACTAACTTAGACTACTATGGCATTCCGCACAATAATATTGCCAAATTCATCTGTACATATCAGATATACTCTCTTTCGCTAGATAAATTATGTTGGGCATTTGATTTACATGATGACCAACATCACGATGCTGGTTTTGACTCATTGCGTTGCGCGCAATTCTACAAGTTTTATCTTGAAGGCGTAAAACCGGATTTGTCGCGTTTAGCTAATTATATCCCCGAAGAAGAACGGCATAGTAAAATTGTCAAACATGACCCGCTAAAGGGCGACGTACTACACAAGGACTTAACAAATGCAGACCCTAACAATCCGTTCTATAACAAGAAAGTCGTCATTACCGGTGTCTTTGATATTGATCGCAACGAGTTAGCGCAAAAACTCAAATCGTTCGGAGCAGACATAGATACCGGTATTTCCAAGCGTACCAATTTCGTCTTTGTTGGACGTGATGCAGGTCCGGCAAAACTAGCAAAGTTGCAATCCCTTATAGCAGAAGGCTATCCAATTCGTCAATTAAACCAAGACGATGTAACACAGATACTTAATGGAAACTTTAGTATGATCTAATATATGGAAACAACGTTATTTTCAATACAAAAGGATATCAAAAACAATCCTTTTTACGATAGACGAGTGGCCTATATTGGCACTTTCTCAATTGAGGGTCGCGCACTCTCCAAACTACTGAAAGCGTGGGGAGCGGAAGTTAACAACACTATATCTAAATCCACTCGCTTTGTGCTCGTAGGCCAAAATCCAGATCCGGAGAAAATCCAAAAGCTAGACACTCTTCAGCACGATGGTTTTACGATTCGTCGCTTGTCACAAGAAGATTTGGATTGTATCCTACGGGGCGAGAACTGGGAAGAGTACGCAACATCCAACGAAGTTATAAAAGACTTAGATTTTACTATTGAACATTTTAACCAACATCATTATATGTTTGATGATGGAGGCCGCAATAAGATAGCAGGTAAAGAGTTATATTTCTGTGAGGGTTTCCGCAAAGATAAATACGCCATCTCGCAAATAGCCGGTAATTTAGCGGCTTGGTGTAACCACATGTTGTCTCCCCAGATCCAAATTTTTGTGCTAAGTAACTCGACTATCGAAAAACTCCAACGAGGAGAGAAAGATGAGAACATTCTTATGATCCAGAACTACTACAATCGCAATAAATCAGATAAGTTCGACTTTAGTTTTATGACCGAAGATGACATTCTCAACTTTGCCCGACTTTGGATCAAAACCCATAACGACAAAGTTCTACTATCTTTATATGATAGATATATGAATTCAGAATATTAACTTTTATTTTTATATTTATTATGGATGTTTCAGCCATTATTATCACTATTGTAATTGCAGTTGTAATACTTCTCATTTGTCGAGAATTAAACTGCTGGTATCTCAAAATTAATGCTCGCAAGGAATTACTTGAGCAGTTAGTAGAAAATCAGAAAGAAATAATCCGCTTACTCAATGTGGAAGAAAAGGAAGTAGCGGTTTCTACTGCGGGAGTAGATTTAAAAACCAAAGTGGGAAAGAAAGCGAAAACGTTAGTTGAAAAGAGCGATTTACCCATAGGTACCATAATTCGTATTGATCGAATTGAAGGAGACAATCTATTCTGTTCGTATGAGATGAAAGAAGTTGGACCATATACTGCTGATGAAATAGAAGTGTTATAATAAATATATTTTCTATACCCTCACCGGCCAAGAAGTTCGTTAGTTCGTTTCCTGCTCGTCAAGACAGTGACGAGAATAATATTTTGCATTTCGGGCGCATTTTTGCGCCCGTTTTGCTTTCTTTTATCCTACCATCCCACCTGCCCACTTGGCAACATTTCCAGAGATTCCATCCTGGTCCATTATTTAGCTTGTGTCTTTTCTCATTTCAGCTTGTGTCTTTTTTGTTATAGCTTGTGTCTTTTTTTGTTTTAGCTTGTGTCTTTTTTGCACTTTTATTCCATTTCTGTTCCCAAAAATTTGCATATATCAAAAATTTTTCGTACCTTTGCACCAGATTTTTAAAAAGGTCTGCCCCGCAGCCTCTCCCATCTCTTCCCCGCCTCAGGTTCAAAAAATACCCATTTCATACAGCGGAAGAGACCCGCCTATAACGCGTCCTAGACCTTATTAAAAATCAAAACTTGTAAAACACACATATACAACCAATTATACTGCATGTCTAAGCACTTGAAAAATATCATTATCGACGGTTTAGCAGACACCTGTGCGACCTTTGTCTCTCTCCCGCCCAATTCCACGCCTCACACCAAAGGTGTGCGCTATTTCACGCTCTGTGAGGCCTTCAATTATATCCGCGGAGCTATGGACGACCTCGCACTCGGCTCCAAACGCCGCAAACACATCATTGTCCGCCCCTCTCGTTTCCGTCCCGGCCTACACGAGCTCTATACCTACCATTTCCCTACACACTGGTCCGATGCCTGCGTAGCAAATCGCGAACTCATCAAACAAGCCCAGCGCCAAGCGCATGCCCTCGAACACGACTACTCTTTCGAAGGCCTCGAATGGCGTCTCCGCTTTTTCAAGCATTACTTCCACGTCTTCCGCATGCACGAAGATCCCGCGCCCAGCCTCAAACGTTACTCCCGTTTCTACCAATATACCTATGTCTGCATCTACCGTGCCATCCAAGAAGCCGCCAAAGCAGAGCAAGAGAAAGCTTTGTTATGTGCTCCGGACGTCAGGCCGGAGTCTATCCCTGCCGCCGACGTCACTTTCGAGCCGATAGAGCCCCGCGATATCCTCTCTCGCCCTGTCAAAATCCGCTCTTCTATACCTCTCCAACTTTTTTTTTGCAAAAAAAGTGTCCCAATGTTTGCATATTTCAAAAAAATGTTGTAATTTTGCAGCCGTTATGAAAAAAACAGCAATCCTATTTATGGCGTTGACGCTCAGTATGGGCGTTTTTGCGTATTCCAATTTCGATTTGTCGTACCGGTTGAGCGGTACGGCGGGTGGCATGTTGAAAGACGGCCGTGTAGACAAATGGCTACAGGGTCCTATGGCCGGTGGTACGTTTGCTGTGGAGTTCCATCCGACGGGTGGTTTGCACAGTCTGCAGCAGTGGAACAACGCCTCTATCGGTGTCGGTACGACGTACATGAACCTCGGTAACAACGAGAAGTTGGGTAACATGGTGGCGCTGTATGGCTACTTGAATCTGCCGTTCTTCAGCAGCAAGCATTTCCGTATCGGTATTCGTCCGACGGTCGGTATTGCGTTTTTGGACAAGCGCTATATCAACACCTTGCCGGAGGGTAAGGAGCCGTATAGCCGCAATGACGGCGGATTCAACGAGTCGAACCAGAACATCGGTTCGGTTTTGAACGCCTACCTGGCGGGAGAGCTGTTTATGGACTTCCCGATCAAAGACGGCTGGGAGATCATCTGTAGCGGCGGTTTCTACCACGTAAGTAACGGTAGTGTGATGGCGCCTAACGGCGGTTATAACATCTTCGGCGGTGAGTTAGGATTGCGTTATCACCCGGAGAACCAGACGGGTCGTTTCAGACCGCGTTCGGATGTGCCTCACCGTTTGTACGACGGCGTAGACAAGCCTTGGGCAGTGGAGATCAGTATGACGGGTAGTGCGCGTCAGGTGTACTACGGCGATAACTACGGCGGGATGAAATTCTTCGGTGTCGCATCGATCAAGGCGGCCGCGTACTGGGTACCGCTGAGTATCTTCCGTCTGGGAGCGGGTCTGGATGCGTTCTACGACGGTTACTACGCATGCGTGAACGATCAGTTCGCTTCGCAGAACCCGGGAGCTGTCACCACGTCATTCGGTAAGACGTACTTGAAAGAGAGCAATGTCGCCAACTGTTTCCGTCTGGGCTTCAGTATCCAGCCGGAGTTGATCATCGGTAAGTTGACGGCCGGTTTCCACGTAGGATTCTATCTGTACGACCCGGTGAAGAACTTAGAGCCGTTTGCCGAGGCGAAAGCAGCTGACGAAGCCGGTACACCGCTGAACAGAGGTCTGTTCTACGCGTACGACTACATGCAGGCGAGCAACAAGCAGGACGGATGGTGCTACATGCAGTTAGTGCTCAAGTACCACGTACTGGATCACCTGTTCGTACAAGTGAGCATGAAATCGCACGGCGTTCGCGCTGAGTTCGTTGACGCCGGTTTGGGTGTAGCCTTCTAAGGCTTAATTAACTTATCTTCGATAAGATAGATCTGCTCGAGGGGGACGCCTCTGTCGACGAGCGCACGGCGGTCGGGACGGAAGAGGGCGTAGAACTCCCGGGAAGAAGCACAACGCTGGCGAGCTTGTTTGTAGAGTTCAAAAGCCATCATACGGTCACCGCGTAACAAGACGCAGTGGCCGTAATTGATATAGTAATAGGCGGAGCGGTTGCCTTCGCGCAGTTGGTCTTTGAGCCACAGTTCCACAAAATCCAGATGATCCCAGATGAGTTCGTTGCGTCCTATCTCCAGATAGGCCGTAGCCAGCATATGCTCGCGGCGGATGTCGTCGAGCACGAGCAGTTCGTAGAGCCAGGTGTCGGGTAAGAGACGGACGAGCATATCGCTGTAGTCCTGCTCTTCTTTGAGTTGTTCGCCGGCCATGAGCGGCAGTTTGATATGGGTAGCGCGCACCAAGCCCCAGAGTATCTCGAAGGCATACTGGCCATCGTCGCCTTTGCGCTGGAGAGTATCGACAAACGCTTTGCGGACAGAGGGGAAGAAATCGATGCGGCGGTCGTACTGTATGAGCAGTTTGATGACCGCCACAAGGGCGTGCTGCGCCATGTCTGCATTCCGGGCCTCCAGGCCTTCGATGAGCAGGAGGAAGACCTCCTCTGAGAAACAGGAGCGAAGGTTATACGACAGGGCCACCGGAAGGACCAGTTCGGTATCTGCCGGTTCGGCTTTGTCATACGCCTCGCGGAGCCATTTGAGGTCCTGGGGCTGCAGTCGGACACAGTGGAAGAAATAGTTAGCGACCGACTCGAGGCTCTCCTTGTTGTACCCATGCATAGAAGGAGTGAGTCCGCGCAGGAGGCGGATGTCGGCATAGGCGGCGTCGACGAGGCGGTAGGTATCGCCGGTGAGGATGTTGAGTTGCTCATCGATGGTGTTGTCATCGACGCTGAGCCACTCGGCAAAGAGGTCATTGTAGCGCTTCTGGATATGCACGAACGCTTCCTCGTAGGGGTTGTTTTCCCCCAGTTCGTTGAGCCAAGTACGGACGACGATGAGCGCATGCTCAATCATACGCTCCGCCAAGGCACGCTCGACCGTAGTGAGTTGTTCGTCCAGATCCCGCGCCATCAGATTTCCTCTTTGATCAGATAGTCGTTACGCGAAGGGCTGTTGCGGATGATGAGTTCAGCGAGGAAGCCAGCCAGGAAGAGCATGCAACCGAGGATCATCATCAGGATAGCGATATGGAAATAGGGGTTCACGCCCACGAGCATCGCCGGTACGTGGTTCGAGAGGGCATAGAGCTTCATGCTGCCCACGACAATGACGGCGATAAAACCGATGAAGAACATCAGGCTGCCGACGAGGCCGAAGAAGTGCATAGGCTGCTTGCCGAACTTATTGAGGAACCACAGAGTCATGAGGTCGAGGTAACCGTTCACGAAGCGGTTGATACCGAACTTAGAGGTACCGAACTCACGTTTGCGGTGCTGCACCACTTTCTCGCCGATTTTGGTAAAACCGGCGTTCTTAGCGAGGTACGGGATATAACGGTGCATCTCAGAGAAGACCTCGATGTTCTTCACCACCTCCTTGCGATAGGCCTTGAGGCCGCAGTTCATGTCGTGGAGCTGAATACCCGTCACTTTGCGCGCGGTAGCATTGAAGAGCTTGGAGGGCAGGTTCTTGGTAAGTTTGTTATCATAGCGTTTCTGCTTCCATCCGGACACGAGGTCGTAACCTTCCTTGGTGATCATACGATAGAGTTCAGGTATCTCGTCGGGCGAGTCCTGCAGGTCGGCGTCCATGGTGATGACCACGTCGCCCTGTGCGGCCTTGAAACCGCAGTAGAGTGCAGCAGACTTACCGTAGTTACGACGGAAACAGATGCCTTTTACCACATCTTTCTCCTTTCCGCTTTCCGCTTTCAACTTATTGATGACCTCCCAAGAGTTGTCGGTTGAGCCGTCATTGACAAAGATGACCTCGTAAGAGAACTTATTTTCTTTCATCACCCGCGCGATCCACTCATAGAGATGGGGGAGTGACTCCGCCTCGTTAAAAAGAGGCACAATAATTGAAATATCCATATCAAAAAAACCTTTGCGGGTGCAAAGGTACAACATTTTTTGCAAATATACAAAAAAAAATTTGCATATATCCGATTTTTGTTGTATCTTTGCACCAAATTTGAAAAAAAGGAACTAAAAACAGTATTCATTCTATAAAAATTTAAACAATTATGGTGCGTACAACATTCAATCGCCTTCGCGCGGTAAAAGACAGCCTTCCTCACGGAAGTATGGACGCTATTGCAGCAGAGCTGGAGATCACAGGAGAAGAAGTAAGAGCTTATTTTAACGGGGAGGGCAACGCCGACTATCATATCGAGCCGGGTCCTGACGGAGGTATTGTAGTGTTCAGCAACACACGTATTCTGGAGGTTGCCCTGCGCAAAGCATGGGAAGTGCAGAATGCGCTCTAACAACGGTGAACGGTTATCGGTTATCGGTTAATGTAAAAAAGGTAGTAGCTCTGGTGATGATCATCGGGGCATTACCTTTTTTAATTAACGCGAGCGCGTACGCGGAGGAGAGCCGTTGGTTAGACGACTACCACGCCAAGGTCGGTTTGACCTATAACGCACAAGCGCGCGTACAGACTTCCTATCTCTGGCGCGGACTCTATTGCGGCGCAGCGAACATACAGGCGAGCGCTAACGTCGGGTACGGAGGTTTGTATTTCGACATGTGGTGGAACATAGGCGTGACCGATTGGACGTTTAAGGTCTTTGAGCCGGAAGTCGATCTGTCGTTAGGTTTCGCTCGATGGGGACTCGATGTGTTCTTGCTGTATATCCATAACTTCAACTGCCCGTTCTTTGATTTTCACAACTACGCGGACCGGGGTAACCGTCTGGAGTTGGACGTCCGTTATACGGTAAGCAGTAAGTTACCGCTGAGTATCTTGTGGGCGACGCGTATCAGTGCGTCGGATGCCATATTGAACGAGCATGGCGAGTGGGTACAGGCGTACTCGAGTTATCTGGAGCTCAGTTACACGCAGAAACTGCGGGACGGTTTCTCGCTGTACGGTGCGATCGGTATGACGCCATGGAAAAGCGTTTACAACCCCAACGGCGCGGCGCTGCAGAACATCGAACTGAGGCTGAGAAAGGACTGGAGTGTCGCGGAACACTGCGGCGTGATGCTGCAGGCACAGATGGCCGTGAGTCCGATGCAGCCTACTAATGTAATTAATCTAAACGCCGCGTTTGGTGTTTATCTTAAATAGGTGAAAACGGAAAACTGAAAACGGAAAACGGAAAACGGAAAATTGAAAATTGATAAATGAAAAAGGTATTAGTTTTAGCAGCTGCTATGCTGGCAGCTATTTTCTCTGCAAAGGCAGAGGTGGAGTTTGCGTACGACGCAGGTTTTGAATTGGTTAGCGCGTATATCTGGCGTGGTCAGTACAACGGAGGTCTGTCTCTTCAACCGGACGTGGAGTTCGGTTACGACGGCGAGCACACTTCGCTCCGTATCGGTGCGTGGGGTAATATCGGTGCATCGGACTGGATGTTCCGCAAGGACCTTGGCGACGGAACGGGTTTTACCCGTTTTATGCCGGAGTTGGACATCATCGGTTCGTTCTCTTTCTACGGTGCAACGGTAGGTTTTAACCACTATTACTACTGCGACGGAACGAATTTCTTCAACTGGAAGAGTGTAGCCGATATCAAGGCGGAAGGCGGTACGAGCACGACCGAAGTGTGGGCGGGCTATAACTTCAGCCATTTCTTTGGTGACAAAGCCGGTGCGTACGTTAACTGGTACACCACGGTAGCGGGTAATGACCTGGTGACAGACGCCACTACGGGTGACACGATACGCGCTTGGTCGAGTTATCTGGAGGTAGGTTACGACTACACGTTCGAGAAAGTAGGCATCACGCTGGGTGCACAGATAGGTATGTCTCCCTGGCAGAGCGATCTGTACGGCAATGAGAAGTTCGCTGTGACCAACATCAGCGTGAAGTTCAACAAAGAATGGGAGTTCGACAATGTGACACTGGATTTGTTTGCACAAGGCAGCATCAACCCGAATGGGTTAGTTACCGACCCGAATGATCCGGAGTATAACGTCGTGCTGTGGAAAGCAGCCGGTGATGACAAGCTCTATACCCAACGTCTGAACGGTGTTATCGGACTGGGCATCTGGTTCTGATAAACGAAAAACGGAAAACGGAAAGGTGAAAGTTAAAAGGGCACATATGCTTAGTGCATTGATAGGCTTAGGCTTGGCTGTGCTGCTGATTTGGGGTTGGGACAACGACCCCAAACCGCAGTATTTTCACGATCAAGGTAAGGTCTTCGGGACATATTTCAACATCCGTTACGAGGCCACTGTGGACTTGGAAGACAGCATCCGTGCAGCCTTGACGGCATTCGACAACAGCCTGAGTATGTTCAATGAGCACTCTATCCTGAGTGCCGTCAATGCGAACCGCGACACCACGACTGACGAAGCTTTTGAGGCCATGTGGACCGAGGCGGAACGCGTCTATGCCCTCTCCGGCGGAGCGTTCGATATCACCGTGGCGCCGCTGGTGAGCGCTTTCGGTTTTGGCCGAAAGAGCGATCAGTATTCAGCAATCAGTAGTCAGACTATTGACTCGCTCCGCGAGTTTGTAGGCTTTGAGAAAGTGCAGTTGGTGGACCATAAGGTCATCAAGGCCGATCCGCGGGTGATGATCGATGCCGGTGCGGTGGCAAAAGGACAGGCGTGCGACATGATCGCTAACGTGCTAAAACGCAATGGCTCTGATAATTACCTCGTAGATATAGGCGGCGAAGTGGTGTGTCACGGCGTGAACGACAAAGGCAACAAATGGCATATCGGCATCACCAAACCGAATCTCAATAACGAGGGTGCGCAGGAGAACCTGCAGGAGATCTTGGCGCTGAGCGATATCGCGATGGCAACGAGTGGTAATTACCGCAATTATTACTACGAAGGCACGGAGCGCAGGAGTCATACGATAGACCCGCGCACAGGCTGGCCGGTACAGCACTCGCTCTTGAGTGCGACTGTCGTTAGTTCGACTTGCATGCGTTCCGACGCTCTGGCCACTTCGTGCATGGTGCTTGGTGCCGAACAAGCCCTCGAGATGATTGAGCGCGCTGAGGACGCTGCATGCTACCTTATTGTGGCGGAGAACGACAGTTTGCATGTCATAAAGTCCAAAAAGTGGGCAAAAATGACAGAAAAATAAGATTTTTCTTGCGTATATCAAAAAAAAGCAGTACTTTTGTCGGCTAATTTGGCAAAATGCGCAAAAAATTATACTTCATATTAGTATTAGTGGTGGTGTTTCTCACGAGTTGTGGGGAATACCAGCGTTTGTTGAAATCGCGCAACCCGGAGGAGAAATACCAAGCGGCTTTGCAGTATTTCAACGAGAAGCAGTATGTGAAGGCGCAGACCTTGCTGGACGACGTGACGACCTTTTACAAAGGCACGGAGCGTTCGGAGGATATCTTGGCGTACCTTGCCCGCTGTTATATGGGTCAGAAGCAGTACGAATCTGCGACCGACTACTACCAGGCCTATGTACGCAATTACCCAAAGGGTAAGTATGCGACGGAGGCGTATTTTCAGATCGGTCACTGCCAGTACATGGACTCCCCCGATGCCCGTTTGGACCAGTCTATCACAGTGAAGGCGATCGCGGCGTTTGAGTTGTTCGTGGAGTTATACCCCGAGAGTCCGTATGCCGAGCAGGCCTACAAGGAGATGAGTGAGTTAAACGACAAGTTAGCCCTCAAGGAGCTGAAGAGTGCGCAGTTGTACTACAACCTCGGCAGTTATCTGGGTAATAACTACCTCAGTTGTGAGATCGTGTGCAAGAACGCGCTGAAGAACTACCCGAGTAACAAGTACCAGGAGGAGTTCAGTTGGCTCATTCTGCAAGCCAAGTACCAGCAGATGATCAACTCGCTGGAGGAAAGGAAAGTGGAGCGTGCCCGTGACACACAGGACGAGTACTACAACTTCATCACCGAGTATCCTAACTCCAAGCACCGCAAGGAAGCGGACCGAATGTTGGTACAGATCAAGAAAATAGTTAAAGACTAGTTGAAAGTTGAAAGTTTAAAGTTTAAAGATATGGATTACAAAAATTCGAAAGCACCGCGTAACACGGTGACGAGAGACATCAACCAATTGACAGAGCCGGTAGGTAATGTATATGAGACCGTAGCGATCATCGCCCGTCGTGCGAATCAGATCAGCACGGGTATCAAGCGTGAGTTAGACGCAAAACTGCAGGATTTCTCTATTCCTCAGGACACGCTGGACGAGACGTTTGAGAACAAGGAGCAGATCGAGATCAGCCGTCAGTACGAGCGTCTTCCGAAGCCGACCTTGATGGCTACTCAAGAGTTTATCGACGGCGACCTCGTTTACCGTTCCGGCAACCGCGACGAAGCGCTGAAGTAATCGAGCCCTTGCGGCTAAGAAATAATGTCGCTTCAAGGCAAACACATCGTAGTTGGTATCAGCGGCGGGATCGCGGCGTATAAGATACCTGAACTCATTCGTTCGTTGGTCAAAGCGGGCGCAGAGGTAAGGGTAGCTACGACGAAGAACGCGCTGGAGTTTGTTACCGAACTGACCCTGCAGACCCTTTCGGGCAGCAGGGTTTATTCGGATGTGTTTGCCGCCATCAACGAGCATGCGACGGAGCATATCTCCTTGCCGGAGTGGTGCGACGCGATGATCGTAGCACCGGCGACCGCGAATGTGCTGGCGAAGATGGCGACAGGTATCGCCGACGATGCCCTCACGACCACTATCTGTTCGTGCGTAGCTCGCAAGCCTATCGTGGTAGCACCGGCGATGAACGATAAGATGTGGGAGAACCCTGCTACGCAGAAAGCCATAGAGACGATCCGCGGATGGCAGAACATCCGCGTGGTAGAACCCGCCGAAGGGCTTTTGGCCTGCGGTACGAGCGGCAAAGGTCGCATGCCGGAGGTGGAGGAACTGCACGAGGCGCTGGAGTACGCTTTGACGCCGCAGACGATGGCCGGGCAGCAGGTACTCATCACTGCCGGCGGTACGCAGGAAAAGATCGACCCTGTGCGGTTCATCAGTAACTACTCGACAGGTAAGATGGGTGTCGCGCTGGCGCAAGCATGCGCGCGTAGAGGCGCCCAGGTGACCCTGGTCTGCGGAGCAGTGTCCGTTCCCGTTCTCAATCCTTTCGGTGCTATCCGCCGTATCGACGCTCTCAGTGCACAGGCGATGTACGAAACCTGCGTAGTTGAGTGGCCGAAAAACGATACCGCCATCCTCTGCGCGGCCGTAGCGGACTTTGCTCCGGAACAGACAGCGGGAAACAAAATCAAAAAAGAAGAAGGGCAGACCGCTCTTGATCTGCACCTCACGATGACTCCTGATATCGCAAAGGCTTTGGGTGAGACCAAGCGTGCAGGTCAGCGGTTGATCGGTTTTGCGTTGGAGACGCAGAACGAAAAAGAAAATGCGCTCCGTAAGATGGAGCGCAAGCACTTGGACGCTATCGTCCTCAATTCCTTACGGGACAAGGGCGCAGGTTTTGGCGGGGATACTAACGTCGTTACTATCCTCCTGCCTGACGGTACTGCGACCTCCCTACCCCTTCAATCCAAAGCTTCTATAGCTGAAGGCATCCTGGATGCCATCATTTGAAAAATCCGAAGATACCTTTTTTCTTAGGTTCTTCGTTCGCTTCTTCTTTATTCTCCGCCTCAGGTGTCCACTCCGGACGCTCTTCGATGGCGCCTAACTGGCTCTGCACAAAAGCAATCACATCCTGCAATCCCTCGGTGAAGTGCGCAAAATCTTCTTTGTACAAGAAGATCTTATGCTTCTCAAAAGTCGGAGCCTCTTCTCCCTCGCCCTGCAGACGTTTGCTCTCCGTGATGCAGAGATAGAGATCTGCATTTCGCGCCTTACGAACATCTAAGTAATAAATACGTTTTCCGGCCTTGACGGAACGGCTGTAAACGATCTCCTGATCACGTCTCTCTTCCTGCTTCTTTGTTTCCATTGTCTACTATTTTTAAGAAATCCGGTGCAAAATTAGTAAAAAAATTGCATATATGCAAAATTTTGTGAAAAATAATTAAAAATTATTTGTATATTCCGTTTTTTTTGAGTAAATTTGCACGCATTTTTAAGATATACGTCAAATCTATGATTAATAGAACCATGGTGCGGACACGTGTTATCCAGACGTTGTTCGCCTATTACAAAGACAATGACAAGACGGTAACGACTGCCCGCAAAGAGTTGCGGAAGAGTTTTGCCGACACCTATGATTTGTATTTTGTGCTGCTTGATTTTGCGAACGAGTTGACCGCCTATGCCCAGCAGCAGTTGGAGGAGCAGATGGGTCGTGCACGTGCCACGCACACAGAGTGGACGCCGAACAGGCGTTTTGTGCAGAACCGTCTGGCACAGCAGTTGTTTGATAACCGCGCCTTACGCGCCCGCATGCAGGAGCAGCATCTGAGTTGGGACAGCGGTATTCCGGCCGTAGAGGATGTCTATCGCCGGATGACAGAGAGTGATTTCTACCGCGCATATATGGAAGCGGAGAGCTGCACCTATGAGGACGACAAACGACTCTGGCGTCAGATCTACCAACACCTGTTGGCCGAGAGCGAGGCGCTGAATGATGCCTTGGATGAGATGGAGGTGGTGCTGGACAAGTCCAACTGGACGACCGACGCGGATGTGATCATCAGCTATGTGATCAAAACCATCAAGCGTTTCAAAGAAGACAGCACGCCGGATACCCCGCTGCTGGAGATGTTCGACAGCGAGGACGAGTTGGCGTTTGCTACAAAGCTACTGGAGAAGACGATCGCGGCGCACGCACGCAACGAGGAGTTGATCAACACGCACCTCAAAGGCTGGGAGGCAGACCGTATCGCGTATATGGACCGTATCATCGTGGAGACCGCGCTGACGGAGATACTTGAGTTTGAGGATATTGCCCTCACGGTGTCGATGAACGAGTATATCGAGTTGGCCAAAGAGTATTCGGGCGACAAGAACTACATGTTCGTTAACGGTATACTGACCGAGATCCTCCGTGACATGAAGAGCGAAGGCGATTGCTTCAAAGCACTGACGGTGAAGTAAACGTTAAGCCGTTAAACTGTTAAATTGTTAAACTGTTAATAATTTTTATATTATGTTAAATTTGATTTTTTTGCAGGCAGAAGGCGCTGCACAACAACAAGGTAGTCAATGGACGTTCTGGATCATGATGATCCTCATCTTCGTCGTGTTCTATTTCTTTATGATTCGTCCGCAGACCAAGAAACAGAAGGAGTTACAGAAACAACGCGAGTCGATGAAGAAAGGCGATAAGGTAGTGACCGCAGGCGGTATCTACGGTGAGATCAAAGAGGTTCAAGAGACCACGTTTATCATCACAATCGCGAAGGATGTGACGATCAAAGTGAGCAAAGACAGTGTCTTCGCTGACGTAGCAGACGTTCAGAACGCAGCTCAAGAAGAGAAGAAATAAGTGAAATATTTTTTCGCACATATCAAGTGGCGGGAAGTAATGACGTTCCTGTTGTTCTTCGTGCTGGCCGCTATCGTTTGGTACGGCCACGCGATGAACTCGGTTCGTAACACGCGCGTGCCTGTGTTGATTCAATACACGGGCAAGCCGGGTGCTATCGGTTTAGGCGGCACTCTGCCGGACACGGTGCTTATCGAGGTGCGTGATGCAGGTGCACGTCTGAACACCTATCATCGCGAACATCTGCGTCTGACGATCGACCTGAGGCAGTATATCCACGGAGAGAAAGGTACGATCCACGTGCCTTCTGACGCGCTCAGGCGCGGTATCAGTGATATTCTGCAAGGTACAAGCCGGCTTATCAGCACGATGCCGGAAGAGATCTCTTGTCCTTATTTCACGGAGCAGGAGAAGACGGTGAAGATCGTTCCGCTATACGATCTGACGCTAGCGGACGAGTACCAGTTGGTAGGCAGTCCGACGCTGAGTCGCTCTAAGGTGAAGATCTACGGACAAGACAAGACGCTGGCGGCGATTGACTCGATCTGTACCGAGACGGTGGAACTGAAAGAAGTCATCGACACGGTGGAGCAACGCTTGGCGTTAGTGCTTCCCGAGCATGTACGTGGCGACATAGACAGTGTGACCCTCCGTGTCATCTCGGAGCGCTTCACGGAGAAGAAGTTCCTTGTTCCGCTTCAAGTGCTTGGTGTGCCAGAGGACATGCATCTTCGTCTCTTCCCGCGCGAAGTAGAAGTGAACGTACGCGTGAGCTTGAGTCATTTCAGTCAAGTTCAGTCGAAGGACATCCGCGCTGTGTGCACCTATTCGCCGCAACGTGTAGACAAGCTGGACGTTGAGTTACGTTACAGCAATCCTTATATCACCGCCGCCTGGGCTTATCCGGGAGTGGTGGAATTTTTAGTAGAACAATGAGAAAGATACAAATGGTGGACCTGCAAACGCAGTATCAGCGTATCAAGCAGGACATAGATGCCGGTATTCAGGAAGTCATTGACTCTGCCGCTTTCATCAAGGGGCAGAAAGTGAAAGATTTTCAGCAGCACTTGGAGCAGTACACAGGCGCCAAGCATGTGATCCCTGTAGGTAACGGCACAGACGCGTTACAGATTGCTTTGATGGGTCTGGGTCTGAAACCCGGCGACGAGGTCATCACGCCTACTTTCACCTTCATTGCAACCGCCGAAGTGGTGGCTCTCTTAGGTCTGACACCGGTAGTGGTAGATGTCGAATGGGAGACGATGAACATGGACATCGAGTCCGTACGCCGCGCCATCACCCCTCGTACGAAAGCCATCGTACCGGTTCACTTGTTCGGTCAGTGCGCGAACATGGAAGCCATCATGGCGCTGGCCAAGGAGCACAACTTGTTTGTGGTCGAAGACGCATGTCAAGCCATCGGCGCACAGTACACCTTCGCCAACGGCGAGACGAAACAAGCCGGCACGATCGGACATATCGGTTGCACCTCTTTCTTCCCATCGAAGAACTTAGGTTGCTACGGTGACGGCGGCGCTATCTTCACCAACGACGATGCGCTGGCGGACCGTATGACCGCTATCGCTAACCACGGTTGCCGTGTACGTTATCACCACGACGAGATAGGAGTCAACAGTCGTCTGGATTCGATCCAAGCGGCAGTCTTAGACGCCAAGTTACCGCACCTGGACGAGTATATCGAGGCCCGTCAACGTGCTGCAGCGTACTATGACAAAGCGTTTGCGAACAATGACAAACTACTGATCCCGGGCAGACAGGAGCACTCCACGCATGTGTTCCACCAATACACGCTTCGCGTGGTAGGTGCAGACCGAGACCAACTGCGCGAAGGCTTAGCGGAGCGCGGCATACCGGCGATGATCTACTACCCCGTACCGCTCCATCAGCAGAAAGCGTACCTTGATCCGCGTTATAAAGACGGGGACTTCCCCGTAGCAGAAAAGCTCGCAGCCTGCGTGCTGTCGCTGCCTATGCATACGGAATTGGATAAGGAACAATTGGCATTTATCACTTCCAACGTTTTGGAACTGATCAATATTTGTGATTTATAATTTGTGATTTATGCAGACCGTCGGACTACAACAGAACTTATCGGCCACTACCAAGTTGACGCCCACACAGATACAGGTGATTCGTATGCTCGAGTTACCATCTATCGAGTTGAATCAGCGCATCAATGAGGAGTTGCAGGAGAACCCGGCGCTGGAAGAGGGGAAGGATGAGCGATTAGAGGAAGAGCGCATGCGGGGCTTGGAGGAAGATGATTTCGACGATAACTACATGCCCGACGACGGATACGACGAGGGACGCCAACGCGACCCGCTGCAGAACGAGGACTTTAACTACGAGCAGTATGTGTCTGACGACGAGACACCGAGTTACATGCTACATCAGCAGTATAACCCGGCCGACGAAGACCGTCGCGAGGTGCCTATCATCGGAGGAAGCAGTCTGATAGAAGAACTCAAGGCACAGGTGTACTTGACCGATATGACCAAGGAACAACGGCATATCGCCAAGTGGGTACTGGGCAATATCGACGACGACGGCTATCTGAGGAGAACGACCGAGCAGTTGGTAGACGACCTGGCTTTCCAGGAGCAGATAACGATCTCGGATGCCGAGATGGAAGCTATCGTAAAGCAGATCAAGGAGTTTGACCCGCCCGGTATCGCCAGCGCCAACTTGCAGGAGTGTCTGCTTAAGCAGTTGGAGGTCAAGTTAGACAGCGAACCCTCCGATGCTGTTGATCTGGCGTTCATGATCATCTATCGTCATTTTGAGGCTTTCTCCAAGCATCAGTTTGAGAAGGTCAAACAACGCCTGCAGTGTACAGACGATGAGTTCAATGCGGCCGTGCAGGAGATCTTACGTCTCAATCAAAAGCCTGCGAATGCGTTTACCGGTTCGGTCTATGAGACCCAGCAGCAGACGATCATTCCCGATTTCACGATCGAGGAACGCGACGATGAGTTGTATGTGGTGCTCAACACAGGCGATATACCCGAACTGCATGTGAGTCGCGAATATACCGAGATGCTCGCTAACTACGAGAAACTGCCCAAGAGCAAAGAGAACCGGCAAGCAACGACCTTCATCAAACAAAAACTGGACGCTGCGCGGTTCTTCATCGACGCCATCAAACAACGTAACGAGACTCTGATGCGCACGATGACTGCGATTCTTAAGTTCCAATATGATTTCTTCCTGGACGGTGAAGTGACGAGTCTCAAGCCTATGGTGCTTCAGGATATCGCCGACCGTACGGGATATGACGTCTCGACGATTTCGCGTGTAAGCAACAGCAAGCACGTGCAGACACGGTACGGTATCTTTGCCCTCAAGTATTTCTTCTCCGAATCGATGACCAATACCGAAGGCGACGAAGTCTCCACGCGGGAGATCAAGAAGATCCTTGAGGAGAAGATCGCGGCGGAAGACAAACGTAACCCTTTGACGGACGAACAACTGGTCGAAGTGCTCAAAGAGGCAGGCTATCCGATTGCTCGCCGCACGGTAGCCAAGTACCGCGATATGTTAGGAATTCCTGTAGCCCGACTTCGTAAGACCCTATGAATCAGTTGATAAACATAGCAGCCAAGACGATGAGTGTGATTCTCTATCCGCTTTTTATCCCTACGTACGGGATCATTCTCTTTTGCTATGCCTATGCTCATGCGGTGACTGTTCCGGCGCTATGGGCTATCATCGCTATCATCGGCACGTTTGTGTTCACCTGCGTGCTGCCGATCACGGCTATCTGGCTGATGATGCGCAGCGGGCAGGTCAAGGACCTCTATATCGATGACCCGCGCGAGCGCACGATGCCGTATATCTACTCGGCCTGCGGTTTTGCTTTCTGGGCCTACCTGATGGTGTCCGTTCTCCATGCGCCGCTCAGTATCGGTTGTGTAGCTATCGGTGCTACGATAGCGATCGGTCTGGTGGCCCTCATCAACCTATGGTGGAAAGTCAGTGCGCACCTCGCCGGTATAGGCGGACTATTAGGAGGCCTGCTCTGTTATTACTTAGGCATCGGTGTGTTTCCTTCTTGGGCACTGATAGGTCCTTGGTTGGTGCTCTCGCTGCTTCTCATGTACGCGCGGGTGCACCTGAATGCCCACACCCCCGCACAAGTGTGCGTGGGTTGGTTACTCGGTCTCGCCTGTACGTTCCTACCCTATGTGATCTATTGTTATGTGGCATAAGTTCCGTACATATGGCCTTTTTCTTTGCCTGCTGCTGACCTTGAGCGCACAGGCACAGGCACAGACGCTGAGCGAGCACGCACGTGTGTCGTTGTTGACCTGCACGCCGGGCGAAGAACTATACGCGCGCTACGGACACACGGCCATCCGTGTATGTGACAGCATCCATGAGTTGGACGTGGTGTTTAACTACGGTATCTTTGATTTCAACGTGGACCATTTCTATTGGAAGTTTGTGAAAGGCGAGACCTGGTACGAGTTAGGTGCATCACCCTATTGGTGGTTCATGCGTGAGTACGAAGAGACGCATCGACCGGTCTATGAGCAGGTGCTTAACTTCACGCCCGAGCAGAACGAAGCATTGTGGCAAGCACTCGTGGAGAACTACCGTCCGGAGAACAGGAAGTACCTCTATAACTTCGTCTTTGACAACTGCGCTACACGGCCGTATTGGTTGATAGCCAAGGTCTTAGGCGACACGATCGTCTCCGACTATAGTGGAAACACCGGCACTACATACCGCGCTTTTATTCGCCACTACACAGGCGCCCGCTCTTGGTCCAATGCCGGTATCAACTTGCTCTTCGGTCCCAAAGCGGACCAGCCGATGAACTCAGACCAGCGGCTCTTCTTACCGGAAGAATTGATGCTTTACATCAGCCAAGCCCGTATAGGCGACACGATGCTGGTCAAGAGCGAACAGATCGCACCGTTTGAGATACAGCCTGTACCGTGGTACAAGACCTGGTATCTGGGACTCGTGCTGTATTTTATTTGTATCTGCCTCATCAGCCTCTACGACCGCAAACGCAAACGCTGGTCGTGGTGGGTGGAGGTAGTAGCCGGTGTTCCATACGCACTACTGATCCTTATTGTTATATTCCTGACGTTCTTCTCCTGTCACCCCTTAGTAGGTTTTGGGTGGAGACTGCTTATTATTCCTTTGACACACTTATGCGCAAGATTCATTTATATACTACGCTGATACTCAGCTTCTTCTCGCTCTTTACTTTCGCCATGCCGCGTCTGACGGTAGTAGTGACGGTGGACGGTCTGACTTCGGAGAACCTCAACACCCTGCGTCCGTACTGGCAGCAAGGAGATATCCGTACGCTGAGCGAAGAGGCATTCCAGACCACTTTTG
>CACYGT010000004.1 GCA_902774075.1 uncultured Bacteroidales bacterium | reverse complement strand
CGCGTCTTTACATTCGCAAGGCGAATGCGTATGACCGCAGCACTCCTGTTTCCGATCACGAGATCGAGATCCGTACGCTCTTTACCGAGCGTCTGGAGTGGGTGAATACCCGCGCGAAAAACCTCGCAACGCTGACCCAAGACCAAGTCAACTACTTGGCGCAGAAAGACCAGCCGGGTGGCGCAAAGACCTGGAAGTCCTACCTCTGGAAGCTCGCCAAGGCAGCCGTCACCGGTGAGTAATCGATCCTCGATTACCGTTACAAAAAGGGTCTCTCTTTCGAGAGGCCCTTTCTCTAACCCGTAACCGGTAACCGGTAACCCGTAACCGCTTACTCAGCTTCGGCAGGCAGTTCAGCGGCGGGAGCCGGAGCAACTTCTTCTACCTGGATCGCCGACTGCTCGTCAGTTGCGGCCTGTTGACCTTTGCTGAAACCAACAGCTGCGATGCTGAAAACAACGATCAGCGCTACGAGCGTCCAGGTTGCTTTCTCCAGGAAGTCCGCTGTTCTCGGAGCACCCATCACTTGGTTGCCGCTTGCAAAACCTGCAGCGAGTCCACCGCCTTTGCTATTCTGTACCAACACCAACAGCGTCAAAAGGATAGCGGCGATAACAATTAAGATAGTTAAAAAGATGTACATACTTTTATTTCAAATTTATGATTTATGATTTCTTAGCCCTAAAGGGCACGATTACTCGCAAGCGAATTTTCAAATTTATGATTGCTTTTCACAAAATCGGCTGCAAAGGTACTACAAAAATTTGATATACGCAAATATTTTTGTATTTTTTACCATTTAGCGACGGTATCGTTGTAAATATTCTCCGCTATTTCGGCAACCATGATGGCGCATAACTCGTCCTGAACGTCAGACAGGAGGCGGCTGGCGTCGAAAGTCTGATAGGTCGAATAGGTCTTGTCGAACGACTCCTCGGGGTAGATGTTGTTCGTAAAATGAACGGTGACGCGGATCGTCAGTTTGCTCTCCGAGGCGTAGCTGTTGGCGGAGATAGCGCCCTGGGTGATGTCGTACCCTACTATCTCGCCTTCGAGCTCGAGGTCACCGCCTTTACGCAGTACCTGCAGACGGGTCTGGCGGGCGAAGATATCCTGTATCGCCTCGGTCAGCGAGATGCTCAGCGAGGGGTTGACCAGCGGGGCGTTGTTGGGGAAGTCCGCGATGGAGATCGAGTGCGTAGTCTGGTAGTTGATGTTCGCACCGTTGAATTTATAGCTGATACTGCAAGAGGACAAAAGCAGCGAAAGCGCTACCAGCAATATGTGAGACTTACATGCCATATTCTTTGATTTTGCGGTAGAGGGTACGTTCGGAGAAGCCGAGGCGCATAGCGGCCTCTTTGCGGTTACCGCCGGAGAGCTCGAGGGCCCGGCGGATCAACTCTTTCTCGCTCTCATCGACGCGCAGACTCTGAGGCTCGAGATCTTCGTCGGGCAGGATATCCTCCGCTTCGCGGGAAGGGGCGGCTGTCGGTTCTTCGGGATCCCGGTATACCGGTATCGCGGTATCCCGACTTTTGTTCTCCAAGAGCGCCCTCAGTTCCTCGAGGTCTTTCTTGTTCTGCATGACCATGTTATAGAGGATGCCTATCTCGTGGGAGTAGTCCTTGCCTGTCTCCTGTTTCGGTGCGCGCAGGACGATGCCCTGCTGGTTCTCTTCCTTCGGAAGGTACTTACGCAGCGTGTCCGCGTTGATCTGGTGGTCCAGTTCGATGACGGCTATCTGCTCGGCGAGGTTCTTGAGTTGGCGTATGTTGCCGCGCCAGTAGCACTCCCGCAGGAGCCGCGTCGCCTCTTCGTTGAGCGACAAAGGCGGCATCTGGTAGCGGTTGCAGAAATCCACAGCGAACTTACGGAACAGCAGCGGTATATCTTCTTTGCGCTCACGAAGCGCAGGTACGCGTATCTCTACCGTATTGAGACGGTAATAGAGGTCCTCGCGAAAACGCCCGTCGTCGATGGCCTGCCGCATGTTGAGGTTCGTCGCCGCTACCACACGCACGTTGGTCTTACGCACCTGACTCGAGCCCATACGCAGGAACTCGCCCGTCTCCAGCACACGCAACAGACGTACCTGCGTCTGCAGCGGCAGTTCACCCACCTCGTCCAAGAAGAGGGTACCACCGTCGGCGATCTCAAAATAGCCCTTGTGCTCGTTCTTGGCGTCGGTGAAAGCACCTTTCTCGTGCCCAAAGAGCTCGGAGTCGATCGTTCCCTCCGGGATAGCGCCGCAGTTGACGGCGAAATACGGTCCGTGCTTGCGGGCCGAATAGGCGTGGATGATCTTGGGGAAATGCTCCTTACCCACACCGGACTCGCCGGTGATGAGTACACTCAGATCGGTGCGGGCAACTTGCACCGCTACCTCGATATTTCTATTCAACAGCGGACTGCTACCGATGATACCGAACCGCTGCTTGATGGCTAATAATTCCTGTTGTGTCATAATTTACTGACAAAATGTCATGCAAAAGTACTGCTTTTTTTTGAAACATGCAAATCTTTGCATAAAAAAGAGTGTTTTTCTTGCGTATATCAATTATTTTTTGTACCTTTGCACGCTATTTCGATTTAAAACATGAAGAAAAGTATTCGTTTTGTGGTATTTTTGACGCTCGTAGCGCTTAGCGCAACGAGTTGTATCACCAAGAAGAGTCTGACCTATCTGCGTGAGGTGCAGCCGGCATCGGCGGACTCAATCAATAAGCACTTCGTGCCCAGCGCAGAGATCACCATCAAGCCTGCCGATGAGTTGACGATCTTCGTTAACGCCCTGGACATGGAGGCAGTTGCGCCGTATAACCTGCCGACGGTGTCGTTCAACGACCCGACCTCGGTGCAGGTGAAGACGACGCCGATGTTGCTGACCTATCGTGTGGACGAGAACGGCGATATCGTGATGCCGGTGTTGGGCAAGCTGCATGTAGCGGGCTTGGTGCGCAAGCAAGCGGAGCAGATGATAGAGGGCCTGCTGACCAAACAGGTCGTTAACCCGATGGTGCAGGTGAACCTGGTCAATGCGCGCGTGAGTGTGCTGGGTGAGGTAGCCAAGCCGGGATACGTAGGTATCAGCAAGGGTCGTCTGACGATCATGGAGGCGCTGGCTTCGGCCGGTGACCTGACACCGTACGGTCGTCGCGACAATGTCCTCATCTCCCGCGAGGTGAACGGTAAGATGGAGTTTGCCCGTCTCGACCTGACCAAGGCCGACGTGCTCACTTCGCCCTATTACTACCTGCAGCAGAACGATGTGATCTACGTCTCGCCGAACTCCGTACGTGCCATCAACAGTACGAACGTGAGCCTCTGGCTGAGTATGGTCAGCACCGTCGCGAGTGCCGCTACGGTCATTGTAACAGTTGTTAACGCAGCCCGTAAATAAGCATTATGGAGAATCAGAATAATATGAACGAGATAGACGTGCGTAAGATCATTCGCATCGTCTTGGAACACTGGTACTGGTTTGTGATCGGTATTGTGTTCTTTATGCTGTTAGGCACCGCCTACTACCTGCGCAAATCGCCTAACTGGACGACCGACGCGAGTGTGTCGTTGCGGCAGAAAGAGGTGGATGGTTCGCAGATAGACGCGCTGTCGATGTTGGGTCTGTCGGGTAACCGCATGGCGGAGGACGAGGTCGTCGTACTCTCATCCCGCAGCCTGATGTACCAGGCTATCGATGCGCTCAACCTCTGGGAGGCTTCGTCCAAGAAAGGCGGACTGCGTTGGGAAGGTGAGTTCCGTAACCCCGCCCTGTCGATCGAGTGCATCGAGTTGGTGAGGGGCAATAAGACGCCGGGGTTCTCGGTCACCGTCACCCCGACGAAGAAAGGCTATAAGATCAAGACGAAGATGGGCTTTTTCCATCGTTCGACCAACCGCGTGGAGGTGTTAGGCACACCTATCAAGACTTGCGCCGGTACACTCGCTATCCGTGCCAACCGCCCGTTGAGCCAGGATACCGTTTACCGCAAGACACATTCGCCGCGCGAGAGCGTCGTAGCCGACTACCAGTCCCGCGTCAAGGTAGCGCAGCACAAGAAAGAGTCAAACATCATCACCCTGTCGATGACCTCTCCGATGCCCGAACGCGACAAGGCCCTGCTTGCCCAACTCATCGAGCAGTACAACCTCAACGCCGTAGTGGACAAGAACATGATCGCTACCAACACGGCGATGTTCATCGAGGAGCGTCTGGCTAAGATCTCGGAAGAACTGAGTGATGCCGAGAACGCCGTCTCGTCCTACAAAGAGAAGAACCAGATCGCCGACCTGAACACCCAGGCACAGATCTTCCTCGAGTCCAGCAGCACGGAGCAACGTGCCTTGGCCGAGATAGAGACCCAACTGAGTCTGGTCGATTATATCGACGAGTTCCTGCGCGACGACACCAAGCGTAACAGCCTTATCCCGTCGAACATCGGTCTAACCGACGCCTCGCTGGCGAGCGGGCTGTCGGAGTACAACACGCTGCAACTCCAGCGTATGCGTATCCTGCGTACGGCAACCGAAGACAACCCCGTCATCGAGCAGATGAACGCCCAGTTGGCTTCCATGCGGCAGAACATCATCGCTACCATCGGTTCGGTGCGTGAGAGTCTTAAGATCCGCCAACGTAAGATCCAGGCACAGGACTCCAAATACAACCGTCAGATCAAGAACGCCCCCGAACAGGAGCGCGAATACGTACGCGTCGTTCGTCAGCAACAGATCAAGGAGCGCCTCTATATCTACCTCTACGAGAAACGCGAGGAGAACGCGCTCATGTTAGCGGCAACCGCGATGCCCGCCAAGGTCATCGACTCACCGCA
The DNA here is from genome assembly GCA_902774075.1 of uncultured Bacteroidales bacterium. Taxonomy (GTDB): domain Bacteria; phylum Bacteroidota; class Bacteroidia; order Bacteroidales; family Paludibacteraceae; genus Colicola. The sequence continues at coordinate 37,864 of CACYGT010000004.1, read as the reverse complement.
ACGCAATGTGAAGAGCAAGAGTCCGAAACTCAAAAAACTGCTCATGCTCTGTTTCCTGCTCGGTCTCTTCTTCCCCGCAGCCCTGCTCTATCTCAAGGTGCTGCTGGACGATAAGATCGACGACGTGAAGGAGTTCGAACGCCGCATCAAAGCGCCGGTACTGGGTAAACTGGTACAGAACTCGCGCGATGCCCATATCGCTATCCGCGAAGGCGAGTCGACGCTGTCGGCGGAGCTCTTCCGCTCACTGCGAACCAACATGCGCTTTGTGCTGCCGGCTGACGTGAAAACACCGGTCATCCTCGTCACCTCCACTATCAACGGCGACGGTAAGTCGTATGTGGCTTCCAACCTCGCCCTCTCGCTGGCTATCTTAGGCAAGAAAGTGGTGCTGGTAGGTCTCGATATCCGCAAACCGATGCTGGCGCAGTACTTCAACCTCAAGAACAAAGGTCACCTGACTGATTATCTGGTAGAGCCGAATATGGAGCTCGAGGATATCATCGTTCCCAGCGGCGAGCACCCGAACTTGGATCTCATCCCGTGCGGTACTATCCCGCCCAACCCGGCTGAGTTACTGCAGACCGAGCGTCTGGACGCCTTGTTCACCGACGAACTGCGCAAGCGCTATGACTACGTGATCGTAGATACCGCGCCTGTGGCACTGGTGAGCGATACGTACCAACTCGACCGCCTGGCTGACCTCACGCTCTTCGTCTGCCGCTACAAGTACACGCCGACCGAGATGATCGATTATATCAACGAAGTGGTCGCTCAAGAGCACATGCATAATGTAGCCTGCGTGCTGAACGCCGTCAAAGCAACCCGCGGCGGATACGGCTACGGTTACGGCTACGGATACGGGTACGGCAAGACCGACAAGAAATAAATGATCGTTTGTGTTGCAGAGAAACCCTCGGTAGGCGCTTATATAGCGAATGTGCTGGGCGCCAAGCAGCGCAAAGATGGCTATTTTGAAGGCAACGGTTACCAGGTAACATGGACTTTCGGTCATCTGTGCGCGCTGCTGGACCCGCAGGAGTACACCGAGCAGTGGAAGGCGTGGAGCCTGAGCTCTTTGCCTATGATCCCTGCGCGTTTCTCCATCAAGGTGTCCGGTGACGCCGGGGTGCACAAACAGTTCAATACCATCAAAGCCCTGATCGAACAGGCCGACGAAGTCATCAACTGCGGTGATGCCGGCCAGGAAGGAGAGCTGATACAACGCTGGGTGTATCAGCAAGCGGGCTGTCGGTGTCCCGTCAAGCGTCTCTGGGTCAACTCCCTGACCGAAGAGGCCATCAAAGACGGTTTTCAAAAACTCAAAGATCAGTCGGAATACCAACACCTGTACGAAGCAGGCCTGATGCGCGCGATAGGCGACTGGTTGCTCGGTATGAACGCTACGCGCGCGTATACTATAAGGTACGCACGTGGAAGTGGAAAGGACCGCCAGGTGCTCTCTGTAGGACGTGTGCAGACACCTACTCTCGCGCTCGTCGTCAAGCGACAGGCAGACATAGAGAACTTCGTTCCCCGTACCTATTGGGAACTAAAGACCAACTACCGCGACACCTTGTTTAGCGCGCAGATACCCGTCGAGGAAGGCGAGTACGCCATCACCTCCGAGGAACAGGGACAGGCGCTGGTGGACAGCATCAAAGACCTGCCGCTCACCATCACTTCCGTAGAGAAGAAGAAAGGCCTTGAGTTCGCACCCAAGCTCTATGACCTGACCTCCCTGCAGGTTGATTGCAATAAGAAATACGCCTTTTCCGCCGAGCAGACACTCCAACTCATTCAGTCCCTCTACGAGAAACGTATCACAACCTATCCGCGTGTGGACACGACCTACCTCAGCGACGATATCTACCCCAAAGTGCCGGGCACACTCAACGGCATCAAGGACTATTTCCCGCAGGTAGCACCGCTCTTAGGCACCAAACTGCCCAAGTCCAAGAAAGTCTTCGACAACAGCAAAGTGACGGACCACCATGCCATCATCCCGACGGGTGTACGACCGGACAACCTGACTGCTGACGAGAAGAAAGTGTACGAACTCGTTGCCCTGCATTTCATCGCGGCTTTCTACCCCGAGTGCGAGGTAAGCAAGACCACCGTGCTGGCCAAAGCCGGCGAGATAGACTTCAAAGTGACCGGCCGCGAGGTCCTCAAACCCGGTTGGAGGGTAGTCTTTGAGACTCCGAATAATCCGAATAATCAGAACGACTCCGAAGAGGAGTCGGAGGAGAGCAAGTCTCTCCCGAGTTTCGTCAAGGGCGAGAGCGGACCGCACGAACCGGTTCTCAAAGAGAAGACCACGACCCCTCCGGCATACTACACCGAAGCGACCCTCTTGCGGGCGATGGAAACGGCCGGCAAGACCGTGGAGAACGACGAGCTGCGTGAGGCCATGAAAGAGAACGGTATCGGCCGTCCTTCTACCCGCGCCGCCATCATCGAAAAACTCTACCAACGCAAGTATATCGTCAAGCAAGGCAAGTCAATCCGCGCGACCGACGTAGGTATAGACTTGATCCACACCATCATCTCCCCGCTCCTCAAATCGGCCGAACTGACCGGACTTTGGGAGAAGAAACTTAGGGAGATAGAGCGCGGCGAATATACGGCGCAGGACTTCCTGACCGAACTCAAAGAGATGACTTCCGGCGTAGTCAAAGACGTCAAGACCAACAAAGCCGGCATGCGCTGTCCCGTCTGCCGACAGGGACTTATCATTCGCGGTAACACCCGCTATGGTTGTTCCCGCTGGCGCGAAGGTTGTACCTACGCAGAGCCTTTTTGACAAGTCAATTTAGCAAAAATGCACTATAGTTAACAAATTACGTCAATTTTTCCACATAAGATTGACGTTTTTTGTGTAATTTTGCAGTCGAAATCATTCGCGTATATACGCGTAAGAAGTGAAATCCAACTATTTCATTTAACAACAAATAAAATCTATTTATGAGACACCATTTCAGTGTATTCCGTACCATGATTTTGTTGGCCTTGCTCTTTGTTGGCACGGTCGTTCAAGCTCGTGTGATCAACGGAACAGTAAAGGACCAAACAGGCGAGACGATCATCTCCGCCTCTGTAGTGGTCAAAGGAACGAGCATCGGTACAGTAACGGATTTCGACGGTAACTACACCCTCGAAGTGCCGGACGATGCGAAAGAGCTCGTTTTCTCCTACATTGGTATGAAGACCTTGGAACTCCCCATCACAGGAGACGTGATGAACGTAGTGCTGGCGGAGAACAGCGAGGTACTCGAGGAAGTGGTTGTGACCGGTTACGGCACGACCAAGAAACGCGACCTCGTGACCGCAGTCAGCTCGGTCAACGCCGACCAGTTGAAGGACATACCGGTTGCTTCGGCCAGCGAGGCGCTGCAAGGTAAGTTAGCCGGTGTGTCGGTAACTACTACCGAAGGTAGCCCCGATGCAGACGTGAAGATCCGCGTCCGTGGAGGTACTTCGTTGACGCAGAACAATGAGCCGCTCTACATCGTGGACGGTTTCCCTGTATCCAGCATCTCGGATATCGCTCCGGGCGACATCGCTTCGATGGACGTATTGAAGGACGCTGCTGCAACCGCTATCTATGGTGCGCAAGGTGCGAACGGCGTTATCATCATCACAACCAAGGACACTCCTTCCGCTGACGGCGATAAGTTCAGTATTCGTGCGGACTACACCGGTTACATGGGTTGGCGTCATATCGCTAAGAAATACAACATGTCTGACGGCGAAGACTACCTCCGTATGCAGTATGAGTTCGCTTACATGGAGGGTAAAGGTCAAGACAACAAACTGAGTGACCTGTTCTATAAGTACTACGACACCGGTTACGACAAGTCCACGAAGACGCATAACTCGTTCAGCCATGTGATCGAGGATTGGCGCGTACTCCGCTCGGACGAGAATGCGCTCGCAGCTGCTTTCCCGGGTATGACAACAGAACAGTGGGATATCTACCACAAATACAAAGACGCGAACGGCGATATCGATTGGCAGGATGCTACGTTTGGCGGTAACCACCTCAACTCAAACCATGCGTTCAACGTATCGGGTGGTAACAAAGCCGCTAACTTCAACTTCTCTTACAACCGTATCGACGACGAGTCCATCATGTACGGTTCGGACTACAAGCGTAACAACCTCGCGTTGAAGACGAAGTTCAAACCGCTCAAGGGATTGACCATTGCGGCTACCGTTCGTTACTCGAACACGAACGTGCTGGGAGCAGGAACGAACAGCGCACAGGATGCAGGTTCCAGCACAGAGAGCCGTCTGCGTAATGCCGTCAGCTTCCCGCCGCTCCCCGGTATCGAGGCGCTGCTGGCAGAGACCGATGATGATACGGACATGAACAACCTCTACAACCCGATCATCGCTATCAACGACAGCTACAAGAAGAAAGTGGACAACAAGTTGGTCATGAACGGCTATGTAAGCTATAAGTTCGCGAAATATTTCACCCTCAAAGCGGAGATCGGTTACGAGAGCCGCACGGTGCTGCAGGACCGCTACTACGGCTACACGACCGCATATGCACGAACCGGTGACGGTAATGCGCATACAGGAAAAGGCTTTGGCCATACGATCTCGACCTCGGACTTCACCTCCCGTCTGAAGGAGACCAACACCTTCGAGTACGCACAGAAATTTGACAATAACAACCACGACCTGTCCATCTTGATCGGTGAGGAGCAGACGATCACCAAAGGGGAACTTCGTACGGTTTGCGGATTCGGTTTTGACAAGAATATCCCCGGCGCACAGGTGTTCAACCTCTTAGGTCAGGCTCAGGAGTCAACCATCAAGAACTACGTAGATCCGACGGATAACATGCTCTCTTTCTTCGCTCGCGCGAACTACAACTACAAAGGACGCTATTACATCACCGGTACTTTCCGTGCGGACGGTTCGTCTCGCTTCGTCAAGGGTAACCAATGGGGCTTCTTCCCCTCTGTAGCGGTTGCATGGCGTATGGTGGACGAGGACTTCATGGCTCCAGCACAGAGCTGGCTGTCTAACCTCAAGTTCCGTCTGTCGTATGGTACGGTAGGTAACAACCAAGTGGATCTGGGGTATCTGCATTTCGACTACCTGGCTTCGCAGTCTCCGTACATGCAGGATATGGGAACCATCCTGACCGACGGACAGAACGGTACGAACAACTACCTGGTAGCCGCCAACTCCAAGCTCAAATGGGAGACGACCGTAACACGTGACTTCGGTATCGACTACGGTTTCTTCAACGAGCGTCTGTCGGGTGCTATCGACCTCTATTGGAACACGACCCGCGATCTGATCCTGCGCTACAAACTCGCTACCGGCGGTTATAACTACCAGTACCGTAACATCGGTTCGACCGATAACAAGGGTGTCGAGTTCTCCATCAAGGGTGTCATTCTTGACAAGCGCGGCAAAGACCTCTCCTACGGTTTGACCGCAGACTTCAATATCGCGCACAACCGCAACACCGTAGTGGATCTGGGAGGTATGAATGAGTATTTGATTTCGGCAGGCTGTTTTTCCACTTACTACACGCAAGGTTATGAGTACAAACTCACACAGGGTTCGCCGATCGGTGACGTATACGGTTACAAGACCAACGGTTGGTACACCGCAGCTGACTTCGCTTCGTACAACAAGAGCAGCGGTCAGAACGGCGGTTGGAAAGATGCAGACGGCAATCCGATCTCCACGCCGCTCGGTAATGCTTATCCGGGTATGCCCAAGATCGTGGATGACAACAAAGACGGTGAGATCGACAGCAATGATATCACCAAGCTGGGTAACACCCTGCCTGACGTGAACGGTGGTTTCAACATCAACTTCTTCATCGGCGGTGACAAGTGGGGTAAGGTCGATCTCTCGGCTAACTTCACCTACTCCATCGGCAACGATGTAGTGAACATGGCAGCGCTCGACTACTCGACTGTTTGTAATGCGACCCGCGGACGTAACCTCTTGGCTTATACCGGTTACGGTAACCGCTATACGCTCTTCGACGACAAAGGCAATTTCCTGCACAACTATGCAGCGCAATATTCGGGTAATGTCATTTCCGGCGACGCTTATCAGGCTATGGCAGCCTACGTAGACGAGATGAACGCCGGCGCTACGACAGCGAACCCCTACTGCACCTCGCTCGTGCTAACCGACAAGTATGTAGAAGACGCTTCTTACCTGCGTCTCTCGTCGATCAATATCGGTTACTCGCTGCCCGCTAAATGGATCAACAAAGCGCATATCTCTCAGCTGCGTATCTTCTTCTCGGCTACCAACCTGTTCGTAGCTACGAAGTACAGCGGCCTCGACCCCGAGGTAGATACCCGCTCGAAGATCAACCCGCTGGCTATCGGCGTAGACTACTCTGCGTTCCCAAAGAGCCGCGGTTTCAACTTCGGTCTGAACTTGTCGTTTGAATAATTAAGCTAATACACTATCATTATGAAATACAGTAAATTACTTTGGCTCATCGCGGCGACCGCAATGATGGTCAGTTGCGATAGTTTCCTGGGCAACGAGTCTCCTTCGGCGATGGACGCCTCTACGGTCTTCTCCAGCGCCAACACCACCGAACAGGCTATCTACGGTGTCTATAACCTGATGGGAGCCAACAACTCCTATCGTAACCGTCTGGCCTGCGGTTTCCAGGGATACAATACCGATATCGAGTATAGCACCAAATCGACGTCTGACAAAAAAGCGGATCAGGTCTTGATGCTGTATGACCTCGGTCTTGCGAACACCAACGTATCGAGTGCCAAAGGCGAGGACATCTGGTCTTACCTCAACACGATGATTGAGCGCTGCAACAACATCATCGAGGGTCTCGAAGAGTACGGAAACGTGGAGAAAGACGCGGAGATGAAGGCTTTCCTTGGCGAGGCGTATTTCCTGCGCTCGTTCGCTTACCTGGAGCAGATCAAGTTTTGGGGTGACGTACCCGCACGTTTTGTATCGATAGCGAAAGACGGGGAAGGTGTCAATGCCAAAAAGACCGACCGTAATGTCATCTACGATCAACTGCGTATCGATCTCAAGAAAGCGGCAGAGTACCTGCCTTGGTCTGCTGAGCGCAAAGGTGCTTCTGCGAACAACGTAGGCCGCGCCAACAAAGCTGCCGCACTGGGTCTGCTCGCACGTATGGACCTGATGTACGCCGGCAAAGCCGTTCGTCCGCTCACCATCGAAGATCCGGAAGGATACAGCGTACGCTATAACATCGAAGATGCTGAACTGCGCCGCGCGGTGTATCAAGAGGCACTCGAGGCTTGCGCTGAGATCATCAAGAACGAGGACTACAAACTGGCTGCTGATTTTGCAACACCTTTCCATCAGATCTGCGAGGATGTGACCGCATACGACAAGATGGAGCATATCTGGGTGATGCCGTTTGCAGACGGTGCACGCGGTCAGGTGCTTAACTACAACGCACCGAAGCTCTCTACGGACGCGCAAACGACGGTAGGCGGACACCTGCCCGGTTATACCACAGGCGGTTCCTCCAACGGACATATCTGTATCTCCCCCGCGCTCGTATATGCCTTTGACAAGAAAGACAAACGTCGTGCGGTTACTTTCGTAACCGGTCAATGGGAGTACAACAACGGTGAAGGCGAGTCCAAGTCGGATACCGCGCGTACCTATATCTTCCCTAAGGACACTACCGGTAATGCCGACAAGCTCTATCAGAAACACTCGCAGATCGGTACTTTCTACCTCGGTAAGTTCCGCTATGAGTGGATGGCAGAAGGTCGTTCGGTTTCATCTACCGACGAAGGTATCGACTTCCCGGTACTGCGCTATGCCGACATCCTTCTTATGTTCGCAGAGGCTTCGTTAGGCGGTATCAGCGGTGATGCACCGGAGAACACAACCGGTCTGGACCCGCTCGCACAAGTCAACAAACTGCGTGCACGCGCCGGTGTGGAGAACCTCTCTGCCCTCAATATGGAGAACATCATGCAAGAACGTGCGTTTGAGCTCTGCGGTGAGTATGTACGTAAGTACGACCTGATGCGCTGGGGTAACCTCAAAGAGAAAATGGTCGCACACCAGACACTTATCCGCGAGATGGCGAAATTCGACACGCGCCATGCACTCAATATCGGCGACTCGATCTACTACAAATATCGCTTCGACGAGCAGATAGGCGGCTATGTTATGGATAGTATCTGGGGCTTGTGCAAGGGTGAGACAGAGCGTCCTGCTACCTTCAACAAGCTCAACGGTTGGCAGGCTAAAGACCTGTTCTACTCCGATACAAAGGGTCTTGTGCTCAGCGAAACCAACTATCCGCTCTTCGTCAGCGAGGAAAAACTGGAGTCCAGACAGTACTGGCCCATCTTCTCTTCCAGTCTGGCGTCCTCGAACGGTACTCTGTGGAATAACTATGGCTATAAATAAGTTTTTCTACCTCTTGCTTGCGGCGGTACTGTTGGGCGCTTGTAAGTCCGACGGGCCGGATCCGCAACAACAAGATGATCCCGCTTTAGTAGCAGCCTGCCATTATATCCAAGGAGGCGGCGCTGCTACTACGGGCGGACAAGGCGGTACCGTCTATGCGGTGACCATGCTCAACGACTCGATCGATCCGGAAGAGAGCAAGCCTGTTCCCGGCACACTGCGCTATGCTGTCGAGCAAGGCGATGCACGTATCATCATCTTCCGCGTAGCGGGTGTGATACACCTGCAAAAGCCGCTGACGATCTCGAAGGGCAACATCACCATCGCCGGTCAGTCAGCTCCGGGAGACGGTATATGCCTGGCAGACTATCCGCTCATCATCAAGAACGCCGATAACGTCATCGTGCGCTTCCTGCATATCCGTATGGGCGAGAAAGGCTCAGAGGAGAAAAACACCGAGTACGATGCGGTCTCCGTCAACGACTCCAAGAACGTCGTGCTCGATCACCTCAGCTGCTCGTGGTCTGTCGATGAGTGCGTGAGCTGCTATGGTAACACCAATTTCACCATGCAGTACTGCGTCATCTCTGAGTCCCTGCGCATTTCTGTTCACGGCAAAGGACAACACGGATACGGCGGTATATGGGGCGGTACTAATGCGACCTTCCATCATAACCTCCTGGCGCACCACGACAGCCGTAACCCGCGTTTTGACCACTCCTACGTCAACAACGTCTGCTTTGGTCCTATTGACTACGTCAATAACGTCGTCTATAACTGGGGCGGCAACTCCACCTATGGCGGCGAAGGATACACGCAGGTACGTAAGATCAATATGGTCAACAACTACTACAAGGCCGGACCGGCGACGAGCAAGAAGAACCGCCTCGTCGATCCTTCCGTCAGCTGCTCCTATTGCTCCGACGGCCACACCCTTATCCCGGGTAAGTTCTTCCTCTCCGGTAACTACATGTACGGCTATGCCGATGTGACAGCTGATAACTGGAAAGGCTCCACGCAGCAGGGCGATAACGTCAAAGCGCTGACCCGCTGGACCGAAGGACTGACGGCCATGGAGAACGAACAAACGGCCGAATCGGCTTATGAGACGGTGTTGGCGAAAGCCGGTTGCTCTCTTCAACGCGATGCCATCGACACGCGTATCATGAACGAGGTAAGGAATGGCAACTCCACCTACACCGGTTCCAAAGGCTCGAGAGGCGGACTGATCGACACTCCTTCTGACGTAGGCGGTTGGCCCGCATACAGCGGTACACGGGACAAAGACTCCGACAACGACGGCATACCCGATGCATGGGAAGAGGCACATGGTTTGAACCCGCACTCCTATGCCGACAGCCGACTGCAGACACTGGTGACCGGCATCGTGAACTTAGAAGTATATCTCAACGCGATCGTCGCTGATCTCTATTAACAATAATGGCTCGCATCTCGCGAGCCATTATCATTATCTATTCTTCCATCTCTACCCCATTCCAGAGGAGATTCTTGCTATGCTTGATGACATTCGTCCTGAGCGGTGACATCGTGCAGTTGAGGAAGGTAATCTTCTCGGCATAGTCCATACTCATGCCTTCGCGTGCACCGTACCAGTTGATACCATCAAACAGGATATCGTGCACAGGCAGGCCCTTCAGGCCTGTCATCTGCACGGCTTTGTGCGAGTTGACGCAGGTGATGTTACGGAAGGTGATGTTGCTCCACTCGGGGAAGAACTTACTCTTATCGTCGCTATCCGTCGCGCCGCGACCTCCTGCTGCCCGGTCTGCATAACCCGACTCAAAGAAGAAATCCGCTTCACGAATGTTCTTCATCACGATATTGATGCAGTAGATATCTTCGCACCAACCGCCGCGCCCAGGGGCTGATTTGAAACGACAACCGGTGTCGGTGCCGTCGAACACACAGTCCTTGACGATGATGCGCTGCATACCACCGCTGAACTCCGAACCGATGACGAAACCGCCGTGTGCACGGTAAACGGTGTCATTGCAGATCAAGAAGTCACGTTGCGGACCGGCGTCTACACCTTTCTGTCCCGCGCCGCCTTTCATACACAGACCGTCATCACCGCAGTTCACATTACAGCCGGCGATGAGCGCTACCTGCACATTGCCCGGGTCAATGGCATCACCGTTCTGTGCCCACCACGGACAGTCGATCGTCACATTCTCGATAATCAGGTTCTGTATACGCGTAGGCACCAGATGCAGTTTCGGGCTGTTGCGAATCGTCACTCCCTCAATCACTACGTTCTTCGAGTCGATGATATTGACCAGCGTCGGACGCATATTACTCTGCGCCTCAGGCGTAGCGGCGATATCCGGAATACCCAGTTCCGGATTCAAATTGAACGGATACCAGATACGATAGGTCTTGTCGTCCTGCTTGAGGGTTCCGCCGAGCGCTAAGGCTGCCTCCCACACGTCCGTCAGACCGCCATCACGCACCACTTTCTTCTCCTTGATAGGCCGCCAGATAAATCCCTGACCGTCTATCACGCCCTTACCGGTGATACCTACGTTCTCGCACTTGGACGCGCGAATAAACGCATTGCATTTCTTACTGCCATCACGCAGGGTGTCGTTCTTCTGTACGTACAACTCCCTGTTCTCGCTAAAGAGTATGGTCGCGCCCTTACTCAAGTGAAGGTCGATATTACTGCGCAGCACGATCGGGCCGGTCTTCCACACCCCGCGCGGCACTATCACATGTCCGCCGCCCTGCTTACTCAAGTCCTTGATGGCTTGCTCAAACGCTTCGGTGCACTCCGTCTTGCCGTCCGGCACAGCACCATATTGCGCAATATTCACCGATGTGGCGGGGAACTTCACGTCTTGGACATGCTCTATCTCGATAGGCAAACCCTCGTAATAATGATCGTACTTACTTTGTGCGGTCGCGGTCCAACACAGGACACTGAAGAATGCGACCAAGAGGCTGAGTTTTTTCATAATTCAAACAAATTGGTGTGCAAAGTTACTAAAAATATACGAATATCGTGCCAAAATTGATTAAAAAATCAATTATTACACATTTTTTGCCAAAAAATGATTGCTTATATCAAAAAAAAGCAGTACTTTTGCATCGTGAAATTATGTAAACTTGACTTTACAAAATCAACCTTTTTATATTAACAATTAAAACTCAACATTTATGAAGAAATTTTTCCTCTTCGCAGCTCTCTTTGCAGCAATGACTGTTAACGCAGAGCAAATCATTTTTACTGAAGTAGCAGCTGCAGGTTCGCTCAATGGTAAAAGCTTTAATGACGGCGAATTTGTTTTGTCTATTACCGACGAGGCAGGCAACAAAGTAGCAGTAGACTCCAACAGTTGCTACTTTGGCACCGTAGAAGCACAAGAGAAATTTGCTCTCCGTCTGAAAACCGGTGGTAGATCGCAAGTGAAAGCAGACGCTACGAACGCGCTGTTGTTAACTGTTCCTGCAGCAGGTCAGTTGTTTATCTGCGCTCGTACCGGTTCGAATAGTGCAACCGATCGTAATGTAGCTCTGGTACAAAATGGTGACACGATCCTTAATCACGTTTTGCTGGAGAGCGAAGCTGTCCTGGTAAAAGGATTGGATTCTGCGGATCCGGAGAAAGAGACCAAGGTTTATCCTGTCCTGAATTGCGACGTAAAAGAGGGTGATATCGACATCTTCTATCCGGTAGGTGCTATCAACTTCTATGCTTTCGTTTTCCGTGCTAAAGGTCAAGGTCTTGACAACACCAACGAAGCTGTTAAAGTAGAGAAGTTCTATCGTGATGGCCAGATCGTTATCCGCAAGAACGGTGTAGAGTACAATGTACTCGGCGCACAACTCTAATCAAGTTTAGCTGATTAACAAAAAAATGCAGGCCATTCGGTCTGCATTTTTTGTTGTCCTATACCCGTCCAGCCACAAATCGGCTGAGAGCCCGCCAAATTACAGGGTTGCAACGGAGTCTTATTGGGTGATTATTGCGTGATTATTGTGTGATTATTGCGTGATTCGCTCATCTCTGCTATCTTTAGTGCTGCATTGATGCCGTCTAACGCACTACTCGTGATACCTCCCGCATACCCCGCGCCTTCACCGCAAGGATACAAGCCCGGCGTGTTCACACTCTCCAAACTCTCCGGATCGCGCGGTATACGCACCGCACTGCTACTCCTGCTCTCTACACCTACGATCACCGCCTCATTCGTCAGATACCCTGTGTATTTCCTGTCAAAATCCTTAAATCCATGCTGTAAGCGCTTTCCTATATGCGCCGGTAACCATTGGTCGAGCCTGCTACTTACTATCCCAGGCAGATAACTGCAACTCGGCAGATCTTTGGACAAGCGTCCTTCCACAAAATCCTTCAACCGCTGTCCAGGCGCTTGTGCTTGCGGTCCGCCATGCTCAAAAGCCAGCCGCTCCAGTTCCTCCTGAAACGCTAATCCTCTCAGCGGATCATCCCCTGGTATATCCTCCGGATTAATCTGCACGACGATACCGCTGTTTGCATAAGGACTGTTGCGATGGCTTGCACTCATGCCGTTCACCACACAACTGCCTGCCTCACTTCCCGCCGGCACAATATGTCCGCCCGGACACATACAGAACGAGTACACGCCGCGTCCATCGACCTGCGTCACCAGACTGTACGAAGCATTACCGACATACTCCACATTCGTAGAATGATACATGAGTCTGTTAATGAGTGCCTGCGGGTGTTCCGCACGTACACCCATCGCAAAACCTTTGGTTTCAAGGGCAACGCCTTCGGCCGCCAGCATGCGATACGTATCGTGGGCAGAATGTCCGATGGCGAGGATAATTGGAAATTTGAAATTTGAAATTTGAAATTTGAAATTTTTGAGACTTGTAACGCAAGTCTCAAAATGTATCTCTCCGCCGCATTCGATAATCTTCTCCCGCATCGCTCTGATGATGCCGGGCAACTTATCGGAACCAATATGCGCGTGCGCTTCGTAGAGCACTGTATCCGGTGCACCGAAGTAATGGAACAGCTCCATCACCCGCTGCATGTTACCGCGTTTCTTGGAGCGCGAGAACAGTTTGCCATCGGAAAACGTACCTGCCCCGCCTTCGCCAAAGCAGTAATTCGACTCCGGATTCAGGCCTTCGTTTCGATTGAGCAGCGCGATATCTTTCTTTCGTTCACTGACCTCTTTTCCCCGCTCGTAGATGACCGGCTTGATCCCGTGCTCCAGCAGCGTCAGTGCGGCAAAGAGTCCTGCCGGACCGGCGCCAATGATCACAGCTGAGCGCTTGGCCTGATGCACATCCTGAAATACCGGCGGTTCGTACAAAGGGATCGGCGCATCTTTGGAGATGGGCTTTCCTTGTTCGTCCGTTAAAACGGTAAGATGCACCTTCAGCTCTCGCTGACGTGCATCTACACTCTTCTTGACCACCCGCCATTGCTGTTCGGCTACATACGCCTCCCGCGGGCTCAATATATACTGGCGTGCGTCCATTAGCCGATCTTGGCTAATACTGCTTCCAGACCCAGTTCTTTCACTTTGGCGCTGATCTGGCTCTCCAGTTCCTCGCACAAGTCAGGGTTCTCAGCCAGTACCTCTTTGACTTTGTCACGACCCTGGCCTAACTTCGTGTCACCGTAACTGAAGAACGAACCGCTCTTCTTGATGACCTCTGTCGCAACGGCGAAGTCCAGGATCTCACCGATACGCGAGATACCCTCGTTGAACATAAGATCAAACTCAGCCTTCTTGAACGGAGGTGCTACTTTGTTCTTCACTACCTTCACGCGCACCTGATTACCCTTGATGGTGTCGCCGTCCTTGATCTGACCCGTACGACGGATATCCAAGCGAACCGAAGCATAGAACTTGAGCGCATTACCGCCGGTTGTGGTCTCGGGGTTGCCGAACATCACGCCGATCTTCTCACGGAGCTGGTTGATGAAGATAACGGTCGTGTTGGTCTTATTCACCGACGCGGTCATCTTACGCAGTGCTTGCGACATCAGACGTGCCTGCAGACCCACTTTGTTATCACCCATCTCACCGGCAATCTCTGCCTTCGGCGTCAGTGCTGCCACCGAGTCAATGACGATCAGATCCACGGCTGCCGAACGAATCAACTCGTCCGCGATATCCAAGGCCTGCTCACCGCTATCCGGCTGCGCAATAAGCAACTCGTCCACGTTCACACCCAGCTTCTCGGCATAGAAACGGTCGAAAGCATGCTCAGCATCGATGATAGCAGCGATACCGCCCGCTTTCTGAGCCTCCGCCATCGCGTGGATAGCTAAGGTCGTCTTACCGGACGACTCCGGACCATAGATCTCAATGATACGTCCCTTCGGATAACCACCTACACCTAAGGCGTAGTTCAGTCCTAAACTACCCGTCGGAATAACAGATACGTTCTCGATATTATCTTCGCCTAACTTCATGATGGAGCCTTTTCCGTACTCCTTGTCGATCTTCGCCATCGCAGCTTGTAACGCTTTCAGTTTCTCTGCCGACGGACCTTGTTTCTCTGCCATAATAGTATTGTTTTTCAATATTGCGTGCAAAATTACAAAAAAAAAATGATATACACAAATGTATATCAATTATTTTGAAAAATATCTGCAATATGGTGCTAATCCGCACGTCTCGCATTGCGGTTTTCGCGCCTGACAAACATAGCGTCCGTGGAGCAAAAGCCAGTGATGCGCCTTAGGAATAAGTTCCGCCGGGATATATTGGACCAAGGCTTTTTCGGTCTGGAAGGGGTTCTTACTGTTCGTTGTCAGACCGAGTCGCTCACTTACCCGGAAGATATGCGTGTCGACGGCCATCGTAGGTTGGTTCCATATCACGGCACACACCACGTTCGCGGTCTTTCGGCCTACGCCCTGCAGGGTCTGCAACTCCTCTATCGTGTCCGGCACTTGTCCGTCGTAGACCTCCACAAGCCGCTTCGCCATGGATACCAAGTGCTCCGATTTACTGCGCGGATAACTGACTGACTTGACATATTCGAACACCTCATCGCTCGTGGCCTTTGCCATCGTTTCGGGCGTCGGATAAGCGGCAAACAATGCCGGCGTGACCATATTGACACGTTTGTCCGTGCATTGCGCCGACAACATCACCGCCACAAGGCACTGGAAAGGGTTGCCAAACACCAACTCACTCTCTGCGACCGGCATATTCGCCTCAAACCACTTAAGTATCTGTTCAAACCTCTGTTTGGTTGTCATGATAGGTGCGGCTTAAAAATGTTAACACTTGGGTTGCCAGCGTCTGAACACTTGCTGTCTCATCAGAGATCTCCTTCTTCTGTAATTTGAGCAGCATGATCTGGTAGAGCAGAACAAGACATGCTTCGATATCCGACATGGTCGGACGATCGGTCTTGGCTTTCAATAGATTGAGCGAAGGTTGCAGACGAATAATCGCCGCGCGATACCTGGCGTCTTCATCCAACAAGCTTACGTGCAAGTCCATCAGTTCCGCCAAAGCATTGTTCGCTAACGCCAGATGTCCGCCGTCTATGATCCCCTCGCGATGCATCATCTCGTTGAGTTCATGCAGCTCCTGCGTGGCGTCTGCGTTCTGAGGAAAAGCACGCAAATAATCCTCCATCTGCCATAGATAGAGAATATACTCGGCTATATTGTCTTTCTTACTCCTCATCGTCGTCAAAATCTATCTCGTCCAAATAATTATCCGACATGAAGATCTCTATATCCCGTCGGTCTTTCTTAGTCGGCCGACCCATTCCTCGGTCTCTACCGCCATTGCCGGCCATACGCGCCAACTCCAGCAACTCGAGTTGTTGCGGACTGGTGCAGTCCTGCAAATATTCCGGTACCAGTTTGGCCCCAAGTCGGTTCTCTGTCAACTGCAAGACCTTATACGTATACGTGATCGGGCCCTTGCGCACATTGAACGTGTCGCCGATCTTGAAGGTGCGGCTTGGCTTGAGTTGTACCCCGTTCATCGAGATACGGCCGTTCTTGCACGCGTCTGCGGCTATGCTCCGCGTCTTATAGATGCGCATCGCCCAGAGGTATTTATCTACGCGAACTTCTGCCATCACTTGTTATTAAACTGATTCATCGTGCGGTCAATACCCTGCAAACAGAAACTGGGAATGATCTCGCTCGTGATCTTCAGCCGTTCATCGATCTGTTTCTTCTCTTCGTCGGTCCATTCGCCAAGCACGAAGTTGATCTGCGTGCCTCGTGTGTACTCATTGCCGATACCGAAGCGCACGCGAGCGTAGTTCTCCGTGCCCAATACCGACTGAATATTCCCGAGTCCGTTATGCCCGCCGTTCGAACCCTGCTTGCGGATACGTATCGTACCAAAAGGCAGATTAAGGTCATCCACCAACACGAGCATGTTCTCTACAGGGATCTTCTCCTGCGCGAGCCAGTACCGCACCGCGTTGCCGCTAAGGTTCATAAACGTAGACGGTTTCAGCAATACCAACTCAGCGTTCTTCACGCGACAACGACCGATGAAACCGTAACGTTTGTCTTCCCACTTGACCTCCTTCGACGCAGCAAACGCATCGATCATCATAAAACCGATGTTATGGCGCGTACCTGCGTACTCGTCACCGATATTACCTAAACCAACGATTAGATATTTCATATCTAATGTTTAATGTTGAATGTTTAACGTTTAAAGAAAAGGGCGAGCTAACTGCCCGCCCTTATCATTAAGCTTGTTTGCTTTGGCGTGTTGCCTTCACCTCAGCGACGCAAGCGTCAGCAGGGTTAACGAAGCTCAAGCCTTCTACCTTCACGTCAGCAACGGCGATCTTCTTAGCCAGGCCAAGGTTAGTAACGTCGATGTTGATACGATCCGGGAATGCGGTGTAGATACCTTTCGCTTTGAGTTTGCGCATGTTCTGAACCAACTTACCACCGGCTTTAACACCTTCAGCAAGGCCGTTCAACTGGATAGGAATCTCAACTACTACCGGCTTCTTCGTGTCAATAGCGAGGAAGTCAATGTGCAGTGTCTTACCGTCAATCGGGTGGAACTGAAGCTCCTTAACGACAGCTTTGGTCTTGGTCTCACCAATGGTGAGATCAACGATCTGAGTGTCCGGGCTGTAGATGAGCTTACGAACGTCAGCAGCCGAAACCGTGAAGGTCAGGTTCAGACCACAACCGTAAATGTTGCAAGGAATCAATTCCTCTGCGCGAAAAGCCTTAGCGGCTTTCTTTCCGTACTCGCTACGCGGAGTACCTACTAATGCGAATTCTTTCATTGTTAAAAATTTGTTTGTGTTACTTAATACCGTGTATTCCATACACATAATAGTTTGAGTTTGTTTGATACTTCGTGTTTGATGTCGTTTGATATTGTTAACCTTCAAACTATCTCAAACCCTCAAACTTTCAAACTAAAGGCTGCCTGCGCAGCCTTTTGTTGTCCACCGAGGAGTCGAACCTCGCTTCTCGGAACCAAAATCCGGTGTAATACCGATATACGAGTGGACACCGCATTCACTTTTCAGCGAAAAAGCGTGCAAAAGTACTGCTTTTTTTTGACATACGCAAATATTTTTGTACTTTTTTGCACTTTTATCTCAAATTTGTCACTTTTGAGTGCCAATATCATCTCCAATGCACCACTGTGGCAGGCTTGGCGATGCGGTCAAAAGCCTTCAACAGAGACGCTATGTCGTTCTTGTGCGGGTCATATGTAACCGTAACCGTTTTGTTAGGCAGGTCACACACGATATCCTTGACGCCCTTCTCGTAGGCGATGTTTTTCATCACCTTATCGCAACACGCCTGACAGTGTAAGTTGCAACTAAGCACTACCGTTCGTTTGGTATTGGCATCATGTGCTGCGCCCTGTGTCAGTTGTTGCTGCGCGCGAGTCATCTGCGGGTGACGATAGGCATTACGCCGCACATCCTTACCGGTCAGTATCTCGTACCATACACACGCGGCCGTATAGCGCCCATAGATATAGTTTAGATGGTATCCGTCGCGACACAAGGTATCCCCCAGTTTGGTTCGGCGTGCATTCTGAACGGCTGTTCCGCAAGGGATGATGGGGAGCTGCGACGGAAGACAAGCCATGATCGAATCGTACATCTCCTGCTGGTTGTTATGATAGCGTTCATAAGCGAAATGCGTAGCGTCTTGGCTGTACGCCCAAGTCTGCATCCAGCACACTTGAGCCTGCGGTTGATAAGCACGCACCGTATCGATCAGCATCGTCAACCACGGCTCATACGTAGCGCGGATCCCGCTGTCATGACTCGCCTGCTGGAGCGAGATATAATCGTACTTCCCATCACGAAGAGCTTTCCTAAGACTGATCGTATCTTTCACAAGGCGCGGCATCGCATTCGTGCATACACGATGACCATATGCCGCACTATCCTTAAGCAGAAACGCCACATGTTGCTCCAGCGAACACCCGCCGTAATAGAGGTTATGTACCTCCACCTCAACACCCGCCTCCTTGCACAAAGGCACAAGTTCCTGCTCCACCGCGTCCCAAGAGAAGCTGTTCCCGATACACAGGACGCGAATAACAAGTAATATAGTCAATAAATGATTCATCATCAATGTGCCTCCAACCAGTTTTTACCCACACCGCATTCGGCAATAAGAGGTATCGAGAGATGGACGGCATTCTGCATCTCCGTCACCACAATATCCCGTACTTTCTCCACTTCTGCGGCAGGTACGTTGAAGTTCAACTCATCGTGTACCTGCATGATCATCTGCGCCGTAAGTCCTTCCTCTTTGAGTCTTCTGTGGATACTGACCATCGCCATCTTGATGATATCCGCCGCCGTACCCTGGATAGGCGCATTGACCGCATTACGCTCGGCGAACGAACGAACGGTTGCATTCTGCGAATGGATATCCGGCAGATAGCGTTTGCGTCCAAAAAGCGTCTCCGCATAACCGCGCTGACGTGCCAGCTCTTTCTGGCTCTCGATATAACTAATCACCCGCGGGAAAGCCGCAAAATAGTCGTCTATCAACTGTTTAGCCTCCGTACGACTGCAGTCCAGTTGTTGGGCCAAACCAAATGCGGAAATACCGTAAATAATACCAAAGTTAGCGGTCTTGGCTTTGCGGCGCTCATCCTTAGATATCTGTTCGATAGGCTTGCCGTAGATACGTGCTGCCGTTGCCGCATGGATATCCTGTCCCGAACGGAAAGCGGCTAACATATGTTCGTCTTGCGAGAAATGTGCCATGAGTCGCAGTTCGATCTGGCTGTAGTCTGCACTCAGGAACAGACACCCATCGTCCGGTATCACTGCCTCGCGAATAAGCCGTCCGCGCTCGGAACGAATAGGCAAGTTCTGCAGATTCGGATTACTGCTACTCAAACGTCCCGTCGCTGTCACTGTCTGATTATAGGTCGTATGGATCTTGCCGTCAGCGGCAATATAACTCGGCAGTGTAGCGATATAAGTCGATATCAACTTCTTCAACTCACGATAATCCAATATCAGCCCCACTATCTCGTGTTTCTCCTTGAGCCCCATAAGCACCTCTTCAGAGGTCGAGTACTGCCCGTTCTTGGACTTCTTAGCCTTCGTATCCAGCTGCAACTTATCAAAGAGCAACTCTCCCACCTGACGCGGACTATTGATGTTAAACGTCTCTTCGGCCAACTCATATATCCGTTGCTCAAGCGTATTCAGTTCCACGGTGAGTGCCCTCTCAGCCTGCTTGAGTTTGTCCACATCGATCCGCACACCGGCAGCTTCCATCTCTCGGAGCACCGGTACCAATGGTAACTCCACCTCACTATACAAATTCCACAAATCCACATCAGCCTTAAGCGCATCCCAGTTAGGTTCCTTATACGGATTAAAAGCCACTTCCGGATTTAGCAGATACTGACAAAGCCTGTTCTCAACGGTATCGAAAGACGGCGTCTCTTGTTTCTCTTGCGAACCTGTATCTTCGCCAAAACCGAAGAGGTCCAGTTGGTTAGGATCGGCCTGTTTAGCCTTCTTCGGAGTATTCTGAATAATCGGAGTACTCTGAACACTTGGAGCATTCTGAGGCAACTTGCGCAGCAAGGTGTTGAACTCCAACTCACGATAGAGAGCCGTGAGCGCTTCCATATTCGGTTCTTTCTTGGCCAACAAGTTCTCATCGAAAGCGATCGGCACGTCCGTGCGGATAGTTGCTAAGAAGCGGGAGAACTTAATCTCCTCTACCTGCGTCTCCACTTTGGTGCGCAGCGCCCCCTTGATCTCCTCCGTATGGGCCAGCATGGTATCGATCGACCCGAACTGCTGCAACAACGCAACCGCCGTCTTCTCCCCTACTCCCTTACAACCCGGGATATTGTCCGATGCGTCGCCCATAAGACCCAGCAAGTCAATAACCTGCTCCTGTGACTGCAGGCCGTACTTTTCACAGACTTCTTTCGGGCCCATCAACTCAAAGCCTCCCGTATGACGCGGGCGATACATGAACACATGCTCCGACACCAGCTGTCCGTAGTCCTTGTCCGGCGTCGCCATATAGACCTCGTAGTCCGCTTGTTCGCCTTTCTTGGCCAGCGTACCTATCACATCGTCCGCCTCAAATCCCGGCACTTCCAAGATAGGTATATTCATCGCCGTAAGCAAGTCTTTAATCACCGGCACTGCCTTACGTATATCCTCCGGCATCTCCGGTCGCTGCGCTTTGTACTGCTCATAGGCTTCGTGACGGAATGTACCTCCCTCCGGGTCAAAAGCCACACCCACGTGCGTAGGGCTAATCTTCTTCAACAGGTCCTCCAACGTAACGGCAAAACCGAAGATAGCCGAGGTATTCTCGCCTTTACTGTTCATGCGCGGTGCGCGAATGAATGCGTAGTATGCGCGAAAAATCATCGCATACGCGTCTATGAGCAATAACTTTTTCATATCACCATTCAATAGGCTCTAAGCCGTTCTTTTCCAAGTATCTATTCGCTGCACTGAAGTGTCCGCAACCGTCAAAACCTCTATACACCGATAATGGCGAAGGATGAGAGGTCTGAAGTACCAGATGCTTATGTCTGTCGATAAACTGCCCCTTACGCTGCGCGTACGAACCCCAGAGCATAAACACAAGATGCTCGCGTCCTTTATTGAGCGCATCTATCGCCGCATCAGTCAGTTCTTCCCAACCTTTGCCCTGATGGCTGCCTGCTTTATGCGCCTCTACGGTCAGTGTCGCATTGAGCAGCAACACCCCTTGTTCCGCCCAGCGATGCAAATCTCCGCTCTGCGGAATAGGCTTGCCTAAGTCCCGCTGAATCTCCTTGTAGATATTCATCAGCGAAGGCGGTATGGCCACACCCTCGGGCACCGAGAAACTCAGACCCATCGCCTGCTGCTCCTCGTGATAAGGATCCTGGCCGATGATGACCACCCGCACCTTATCGAACGGACACGAGTCAAAGGCATTAAAAATAAGACCTGCCGGAGGAAAACACCGACGGGTCTTATACTGTTGGCGCACATACTGAGTGAGGAGTTCGAAATATGGTTTGTCAAACTCCGTCTGCAAGACTTTTCGCCATGACTCCTCAATACGTACGTTCATTCGTTTGCTGTTTAATCTACGATTAACATCGCATCGCCATAGTCTCCAAAACGATAACCTTCTTCAACCGCAACCTCATAGGCATGCATCGTCTCATCAATGCCCGCAAAAGCAGCAACCATGAGCATCTGGCTCGACTGCGGCATGTAGAAGTTAACGAAGAATGCATCTGCGGTCGTGAAGCGGTATGGCGGGAAGATGAACTTGTTCGTCCAACCGTCATATGCCTTAAGCAGGCCGTTTGTGCCTACTACGTGCTCCATCGCACGCATCACTTCAGTACCGACCGCGCAGACACGATGTTCCTGTTCATGCGCTTTGTTCACTGCATTGACCATCGCATCGGACAGTATGATCTGCTCTGACTCCATCTTGTTCTTCGTCAAGTCTTCCACATCGATATCCTTGAACACACCCAGCGACATATGGCTCGTCAGGCAGGTCGTCTCGATGCCGTGTATCTCCATTCGTTTGAGCAGCTGTTTGGAGAAATGAAGTCCTGCGGCAGGAGCAGCAACCGCGCCTATCTTATCGGCAAAGATAGTTTGATACCGCTCAAAATCCATCTCGCGCACCGGCTGGTCATGAAACACTTTCTCGTACTCTGCCTGCGTCTCCGGGTCCATTGGACGACGGATATACTTAGGCAGCGGAGCACTACCCAGCGCATACAGTTTGGGAACAAACTCCTCGGTGTCATAGTCCGTCAAAAAACGGAACGTACGCCCGCGGCTCGTTGTGTTATCAATGACCTCTGCCACAATAGCCGGATCGTCATCAAAAGTCAGTTTGTTACCGATACGGATCTTACGGGCAGGATCAACCAGCACATCCCAATAACGGGTCTTGTGGTTCAACTCACGCAGTAAGAACACCTCGATCAGCGCATTCGTCTTCTCCTTGTGCGCCCACAGACGAGCCGGGAACACCTTCGTGTCATTGAACACAAACAAGTCACCTTCATCGAAATAAGGGACCAAGTCCGGCAAGGTCTTGTGCTCGATCTCACCCGTAGTACGGTGCAACACCATCAGACGCGCCTCATCACGATAAGAGGCCGGATACTGAGCAATAAGCTCTTCCGGAAGTCTGAACTTAAAATTGCTAAGTCTTATATCATTCGTTTTGTACATAGTCGTACTGTTTCAATTGTTCCAAAAATGTATCTATTGTCAAGCAGTCCTCGACGCGTGTGTCACCTACTCTGGTTCGCCTGAGTGCCGTCAGATGGGCTCCGGAACCGAGTCGCTCACCTATGTCACGTGCCAGCGCTCGGATATATGTGCCTTTCGAGCAAACGACACGGATAGTGAGTTGTTTCTTCTCCTTGTCAAAATCCAACACCTCAATCTCATCAATGACCAATAACTTTGGTTTGAGCTCTACACTCTCACCCTTGCGAGCAAACTCATAAGCTCGTTTGCCGTTGATCTGTACGGCGGAGAACATAGGCGGCACTTGCCATTGCTCCCCCACAAACTCAGGGATCGTCTTATCAATCAACTCGCGTGTGATATGCTCCGTCGGATAGGTCGCGTCGATCTCTTTCTCTAAATCAAAACTCGGTGTCGTTGCGCCTAACTGCAAAGTCGCGATATACTCCTTCACGTCGTATTGCAACTGATCAATGAGCTTCGTCTTCTTGCCCGTACAAACGATGACTACACCTGTGGCCAAAGGATCTAAGGTTCCCGAATGACCCACTTTCAACTTTTTCTTGCCTATCTTACGGCAGACATTATGCCGTACCTTGGCTACCAAGTCAAACGACGTCCAGTGTAGCGGCTTGTCAAAAGCCAACACTTCTCCTTGCTCGAAGTCCCACATATCAGCAAACGGTCCATATAATGGCCGCACTACCCACGATAGCGCAGTAGATCGCGAACCATACAAGGCGTTGACGGCGAACGATCTCTATCATAAAGCGGCAGGCAAAACAGCCGGTGACAAAAGCAGCCACAAAACCGACGATAGCCGGCACAAGACCTAAGTCCATCGTCATCTCGCCCTTGAGCAACTTCAACAAATCCAAAAACGCCTCGCCTAAGATAGGTATCAACACCATCAGGAATGAGAACTGCGCCACACTCTCTTTCTTCACGCCGCAGAGCAGACCCGTCGCGATCGTCGTTCCTGAACGACTCAAACCCGGCAGTACCGCACACGCTTGTGCTACACCGATGATCAACGCGTCCTTATACGTCACCTCATGTCCGATATGCGGACGTTTCTTCTGTAACCACTCGCTCAACGCGAGCAGACATGCTGTGATAAGCAAGCAGACACCTACTAACACCAAACCGTTTCCAAAGAAAGCTTCCACTTGGTCTTTGAAGAACATACCGACAACAAAAACCGGAATCATCGACACCAGTATCTTCGCCACATAGTCCTTCTCCGCGTTCCATTGAACGGTCGTGAACGTACCTTTGAAGAGTTGCTCCACTTCCTTCCAAAGAATCACCAGTGTGGATAAAACGGTTGCCGTATGCACGATGATCGCGAAGGTGAGGTTCTCCTCTCCGCTTGTGCCTAACAAGGCCTGACCGATCTCCAAGTGACCGGAAGAGGAAACGGGTAAGAACTCCGTCAAACCCTGCACGATGCCTAATATCAATGCCTCGAACCAACTCATTGCTTCTTACCTCGGTACAATATAGCAAATAACATACACACGAAGCCGAAGAGCGAAATCATCGGGCCTACCGTGATACGACGGACAGAGAAAATATCAGGATTATATTCCTCCCCCGAAGGTGCGCCTACCATCAATGCAAAACCGATCACAATGATGACAAAAGAGACCGCAATAAGGATGAGATTGAGTTTGGGTAATGTATGTTTCATATCTCGTAAAGTGAATTATTATCCATGCGTATATATCGTCCTGTGGCGATGAGCGAGGCAAAAAGCGTAATCAGAATGCCGGAACATAAGACTACCAGCGACACAAAGACGATATTCTGCCACGTCAACGGGAAGAGCATAATACCGATGCGGCTGTTGACATAATAGACCATACCGCTCAGTATAACCAAAGCTACCAAGCCGGATATAAAGCCCATCGCCATGTTACGCAACACAAACGGCCGGCGAGTCACCCAGGATGTAGCACCTACCAGCGTCATCGTGTTGATGATAAAACGCTTGGCATATATCTGCAGGCGTATCGTGTTTACGATCAACACCATCGACACCAGCAACAAGGCCAGCGCTACAACAAGCAGTATCAGCGAGAACTGATGCACATTGCTGCTCATTAAGTCTGCCAAGTCGCGGGGATAGATAACCTCCGTCACATACGGCAGAGCGTTCAACTTATCCGCTAACACCTGCAAACTGTCAGGATTGCTATATGCCTCCGTAGGATGAATCTCATACGAAGCAGACAAAGGGTTATAACCCAAGAACGCACTCGGGTCCTCGCCCAGTGAAGCGATATGCTCCTCCAGCGCCTGTTCCTTAGACACGTAACTGTAACTGCTGCAACTGTTGCCGCCTGCCAGAATAGCCTCCAACCGAGCACATTGCGTACTATCGACATCTTGTGCCAACACCGCCGTAACGGTCATGTTCTCGCGCATGCGCGTAACGAGCGCTCCTGCCGAAAGCAGGAGCACACATTCTAAGCCTATCAGGCATAGCACTAACGACACACTCACAGCGGCCGTTAGATAGGAGTTTCGAAAGTGATGCTTACGCATTAATATTCCCAAAGATCTTGCTCGAAGTTAAGCAACTCGGTTGCAATACGCTCTTGCTCCTTTTTGATCTGCTCCTCAGTACCCGAATAGTCCGGAATCCAACGGTTGTACATGTTGCCCTCACCTACGATGTACGAAGAGAACAGACGTTTCTGGAAGAACTCATCAAACGTTACACGCTTTACCTCGTTGCGATTCGGGATAGCGTACTGCATAGCCAGATACGGACGTAACTCATCGAACGGAATCCAGAACATGATCGACTCACGCAGCGAACCCATGATATCCGAGTTGTCACGCGTCGAGATCTTATCCGACTGCAACGGTGCAATACCCATGATCTTCGTATAGAGACGCGAGGTGTGCTTGTCGAAGAAAACAACCTCCTGAATCAGATACTTCAACTGGTTCTTCACCAACTTCTCAAACGGATAGAAATGGAACGACAACTCATCCTCTACGCTGTCATAGTGAATCAACATAGCGTCCGAAAACTCAATATCAAAGTGAGTCGGATCGTCCGAATAGTCCGCCAGAGGATCATCTGCCATGAACATCGTCGGGATAACGTTACGCGCAATAGGCTCCTGTTTAAAATCAGGCTTGATGGTCTCCATGTTCTTCTCAAAAATAGGCATACCGTCCACTACTGCGTCCGTGATCACTTTGAAGAGGTTACGATAGTCCGCATCGTCCGACTTGATCGGGAAATAAAGTTGATAGTTCTGCTTGTATCGCATATCGATGATACGATATACGTAACGGGCCCAGATCACATCGTCGATACGGTGATCTACCATAACAACGGTGTCATGTGCCTGCGAGAACTCCTCCGTCTGGATACGAGCCGTACCCATCTCATCGAAGAACGAAACAACCTTGTGCTGCGCTTGTGCCGTTACAACACCAAGCATCAAGCATGCGATAATACTGATTTTCTTTAACATATCGATTCAATAATTAATTCAATGATAGAGGAATTGGAGACAAACGGGTCTCTTTGCCGTCCGGCCCTTTGGCACGGATATCGGTGATGACCACGATAGCACCCATCTTCAACTTGCTCAAACGGTCTAACTGCTCGCGGGTAAACTTATTACCCCTTGCCTCTGTCAGCGTTCCGTTGATATTCACCTTAAAGCTGGTGATCTGGAACGGAAGGTCAAGCAGACCGTCGGGACCATACGAAGCAATGACAGTTGCCGAGTTGTTCAACAACGCACCACGCGAGATATTACCGTCAGAATACTCGTTCTCTCCGGACTTGAAGTAAGCACCCGGTTTCGGCAGCGCCTTCACACGGTATTCCCTACTTCCCATCGGTTGCATACGGCCGTCTAACTCTGCCGTAACAGAGATAGTCACGTTCTTGGCATTATCACCGGGCTTGATGATCCACAAGGCACCTTGTTGACGCACCGTTGCTCCGTTGACATTGATCTTCACCTTATCGTTAGCCACACCCGGCACCGAGATAGAGAACTTATTCTCATATCCGCGGTACATGATATTCAGGTCGGTATTCGAGATCGTCACAGCCGGCTCGCCTACACTGTACTCACTGTGGAAAGGCAGACTCTGCATCTCTCCAGTCGAAGGATCCTGATAAGCAATCCAACCGGAGTATTTCTTCACACCCACACCCGAAGCTGCTACTTCGTAGATACCATGGTCGTTGATTCGCTGACCCTCAACGTAGTACTCAGGACGTTGCGTCGAGTCGACGGCAGCCAAGATGATCTGTGCCGAATACTTACCGCCACGAATAACATAGTTCGAGTTCGGGATCACGTATGCCTGCAGCTTGTTCACGCGCAGGTCACCGGCATCAGTACGATCCATCAGGTACTGAATCAACTGACTCTCCGTCGCACGCACATCGTTCTGCATCTTCGTCAGGATAGTGATCGACGCACCAACAGGCATACCGTCAAAAATAGCTACTTCCCAGTCGCAAGAGTCTTTCTCGTGAGAGTTATATCCGCGCTCGGTAGCCAAAGTTGCCTGTATCGAATGACGCAACTCTGCATCGTCCTCTGCCAAGCCTGCCGCATAGTCGCGATAATAAGCAACGACCTCTTTGAGGATAGCACCGTTACCTTGTACGATAGCATACTGACCCGTTACGTCCAAGTTCGAATTGCCGTCAATATGAAGTGTCGGGTCTTCGCCTGCTGCCTTACGCGCTGCAACCGCTTTCTTACCGTCTGCAAGAATAGCAATCTGCTCCTTGAAATCCTGGATATAGTTATACAGCGAGTCCGCACGCAAACGTACTTCATTCGCCTTGTCAAACCATACTTGCGTTTTCTCAGGGTTATCGGCATTAGCCGCTTGGAAATCGTGATACAGTTTAGCGTTACGCGTATCGGAAGCAGCGATGGAAGAGTGCAGACTATTGTCCACTAATGTAAAGCCATTCAGGATATCCGTACTGACGTTCAAGGCCAACATGGCCGTGAGCACCAGGTACATCATTCCGATCATTTTTTGTCTCGGGGTTTCCGGACAGTTCTTTGCTCCACTCATTGCTGAAGTGTTTTAATGTTTAGCTTTATTATTCCTTATATATTACGCGAGCGCGTTAAGCATGTTTCCGTAGATACCGTTGAGGTCTGCTACTTGTTTCTGGAGTTGCTTAGCACCGTTAGCGAATGCCAGCTGTGCCTCAGCTGCTTCCTTAGCCGCAGAAGCCGCCTCTTTCTGTGCTGCCGTTTGAGCGTTTACAGCCTGGAGTTGCAACTCATAAACGGAATTGAGCGAAGCGATGCTCTTGCCCACCTGCTCTACTCCTTGTTTATACGCGCGCGTCTCTTCTGCCACCTTGCTCATATCACCGCTCACCTGTGCATAGGTCTTTGCCAAATCAACGGTCGCAGCGGTGTAATTGTCAACAGCTGCACCTGCAGCCGACAACTTCGATACATACGTATCAGCCGCGGCGGTCATCTTCGTCGAGTAAGCCTCTGTTGCAGCCTCTGCAGCCTCCAGTTTCTCGCCCAACTTAACACCGGTCTGAGCCACCTTACCCAGCTCTGCCAACTGACCTGCGGTCTTTGCCAAATCAGCGATACCCTCTTTCAAAGCCTTTACATCTTCATCCTTGAGAGTCGGCACCTTAGCGTTCACAGGAGCCGTACCGTTACCTTGGTTGATAACCGTCGTCTGGCTACCATCGGCTACACCTGCACCCAACAACGTCGGACGAGCTTGCTTGGACTTCTCCTCCAACAACTCCGGCTTCGTACCGAACTCCAACAACTGCGGGAACACGTTCTCCCAATGGAACTCAGGATGCGGGTGCTCCAATGTACCGATCAAGAACAAGAATGCCTCGGTAAACATACCCAGCATCAGCACTTGACTTGCGCCCGGCCAGTGAAGGATCTTAAACAACGCACCGATGATTACGACCGAAGCACCGGCGGAATAGATAATATTTACAACAACTTTGCCTTGATACGATCCGTACCAGTGCATGAATTTTGCACCAAAACCTTGCTTTGCAGATTTGTCTGTTGCCATAATAATATTCGCTTAAAAAATCAATTATCTAAATTAAAATTATTCGCCGATATAGGCACGAACGCAGCGGAATCCGATGTACGGACGGCTCTCATACTGATACTCATACGTACGAACACCGCACTGCATGAAATAGCTGATATCCTTCCAGCTGCCACCCTTCACTACCTTACGCTTCAAGATATCCGGGTCTGCCTTACGAGCCATGTAGTTATAATCCGGATTGAAGTCATGGATATGCGTATTAGCTGCCGTCTGATAAGCCGAGTTGGTCCACTCTGCTACGTTTCCTGCCATATCGAACAGACCGAAGTCATTCGGGCGGAACTGTGCAACCTTCATCGTCGTCGTTCCTGTATCATCGCTGTAACTTCCGCGGTAAGGCTTGAAGTTAGCGAAGAAACAACCCTTGCTATCGCGCGCATAGTTGCTACCCCACGGATACATCGCCATCTTACGACCACCACGAGCTGCATACTCCCACTGTGCCTCAGTCGGCAGACGGAAAGCATTGACCTCGGTCGTCGAGTAATGGTTAAAGAACTTAGTTCTCCAGTCGCAGAAAGCATGTGCCTGCTCCCATGTCACACCTACCACCGGATACTCAGCATAGCCCGGGTGCTTGAAGTACATGTGCAGCAACGGATCATTGTACGAGAACTGGAAGTCACGAGCCCAAACAAGCGTATCCGGATAGATACAAATGATCTTCTCCGTCAACAGATCTTTCGGCTCTCGCAACGGACGGTAAATCGTCGAGTCCTTGATCTCACCGTGCTCATTTACCCAGAAGGTATCCACACGTGCAGTTGCTCCTTCCGGATACGTACTCAATGCTACGTCGAACTTATTACGTTGCGGCAGAGCCTGGTCCATGTTCACCCACGAATAACGGTAGTGAAGGAAGCTGGCTTTCAAACGACCGTCCGAGTAGAACAACGAAGAGAGCGCGTCAACCACATCTTCATCTTTGCTCTTCCAAGGCACTTTCTTTCTCCAGTCAAGACGGAAGTTATCCTCGTCAAACTCCTCGTCCTTCGGCTGCAACGCATAGTCAGTCATACCGGCTGCTATCAGGTTCGTCAACGCAATAGAGTCGCGCACCCAGTCAACAAACTGATGGTACTCATTGTTCGTGATCTCTGTCTCGTCCATCCAAAAAGCGTCTACGGTGACCATCACCACGTTGTCCGGCTGCTCAAAAACAGCACTCTGCGTGTTGGCGCCCATCATAAACGAGCCCTTCTTGATAAACAACATACCATAAGGATTGGCCTCCTTAAAGCTACCGGCAGCGCCAATACCTACGAGTTCACCCGCAGGCTTGTTGCAACTTGCCATTACAAATGCCAATGCCACGATAGGCAAAAGTTTTGTTACTTTCATACTTACAAGTATCGAATTGATTTATATTTATTCGTTCTTTTCGGCTTCAGGATATCAAATCCGTACGCCAAGTATATCTCGTGACTTCCGTAACTCTCCAGCAGGAGTTTGTTGGTCGGTAACTCGCAACTGTATCCTAACTGCAGGCCGGAGATAATGTCCACACCTAATAATATATTTACACTTCCCGCTATGCGGTACCCTAATCCCCAGCGGTAACGGTCTTTAAAGTCACACATCAGCGTTAGGTTGATGTCCCAACTCGTAAAGTCACTCATCACCATCATACTCGGAGTCAGCATCCACTCGCGGTAGTTCTTGAGTCGAAAGCGATAGCCGCCTGTCACGTACATCGTTCCCGTCAACTTCACTTTCTGCTCCACTCCGGTCGTCCCGTCACTCCAGTCCACTTGCGGCTGGGTCAGGTGACTGTAACTGGCTCCTACCCACCAAAGCGGAGTGCTGTACCAAACGCCGATCCCCATATCAAAAGTCATTCCGGACTTGCTGCCCGTCGGGATCGCCGGGTCGTTGGTGTCGTGGTAATCGTCGCCCATCTTACTCAGATTCACAGAGTCTCCTTTGAACCCCACATTGACGAATCCCAAATCCACACCTACACTCAAGTAACCGTCTCCTAACTTCTGCCGGTAAGCGTACTGCGCATAGAGTGACTGCGTCGTAAACAAACCGTAACGGTCATTCAAGAACCGCACACCTGCTCCGTGGCTGGTCTTACCGATTACAAAAGGCGAGCAGAAGGAAAACCATGTACTCATCGGCGCATTGGTGATGTCCACATACTGCATGCGGTGAACACCCGCTACCTTCATCAAATCACCTTCTCCTACCGCTGCCGGGTTGTAAGCGGTCGGCATGTACACATATTGCCCCATCTGAGGATCAAACTGCGCGCTCGCAGTCACTACGGCCATAAGCCCCACCAACAGAACAATATATCTTTTCAACTTTCAAATAATCGTGCCCTTTAGGGCTAAGAATTTCAAATTTTCAATTTACAATTGTCAATGTTTCATTGACTAGTATTCCTCCTCGTCAAAGAAGAAATCCTCATCCCGCGTAGGATAGTCCGGCCAAATATCCAATATACTTTCATATTGCTCTTCGTCCTCGTCTTCCAACTCGTTCAAGTTCTCTATCACCTCGGCCGGAGCTCCTATACGATTCGCATAATCAAGCAATTCTTCTTTCGTTGCAGGCCAAGGAGCGTCTTCCAGTTTTGATGCCAATTCAAGTGTCCAATACATACTTTATACCAAAAATAAAATACCTTTTAGCAATAACAAACCGACCCAATATGGGCATAGTCTTTCAAAATTCGTGCAAAAGTAGTAAAATTCTTCGACGTATGCAAATATTTTTTACAATATTTTACATTTTTCGTCAATTTTTGCACCAAGCGACCTCTTTCTCACCATTTTTTGTGGCAATAAAGCGAGACAGTACAAACAAATAGTCGCTTAAGCGATTAATCCACTTCAGAGCTGTTTCGTCTGCCTTTGCCTCTATCATTCTGCGCTCCGCTCGACGACAAACCGTGCGGCAGATATGACAGCGTGTGACCACCTCACTTCCGGCCGGCAAAAGGAACGCATGTTGTCTCGGCACATCTTCCTGCATCGCATCGATCCAATGTTCGATCTGCTCCACATCCTTAGCTGTCACCCACTCGCCCGGCGCCTCACTCAATGCTGCTCCGAGATTAAACAACTTGTTCTGCACCCACCCCAACTCGGTCTGTACGCTGTCTTCTGTACTCTGTACTCCCGCACGCAGCGCCCCTATCCAACTGTTCAACTCATCTACCGTCCCGTACGCCTCTATGCGTGCATCGGTCTTAGGCACCCGCTGACCGCTCGCCAACGAAGTCGTGCCCTTGTCTCCTGTTTTGGTATAAATCATAAGCGTATCTTATAATGTCGTTTCAAATAGTGCGGATCCACAAAAAGCAAGCCCACATGATACAAATCCATACTGGTCGTCACACGCGCGTCTTGCTGCAACTCCCGCCAAGCCTGTGTCATTTCCGGCGAATAATAGATATCATCGATCGCTATAATACCTTTCTCCTCCATCTGCCCCAAGAGCGTCTCCACATACCGTTTAGTCGCCTCGTACGTGTGATTCGCGTCCACAAAAACCAAATCCCACCGATCGCGCGCGTATATATTTAAGGTATCATCGATATTGCCTTCCTTCCACTCCACATTCTCCAACATTAGCGTCCTCCAGATGCCTTTCGCGATCTTCAAGACAGCCTCACTTCCCTCCAGCGTCACCACCCTGTTCCGGGTATCGGCACTCGCCAGATAGGCTGTCGTAATACCCAGCGACGTACCCAACTCCAACACTTTCAACGGCCGTTTGCAATCTTCGTGCATAAAAAGCAGCAACCGAAAGAGCGCTTGTGCGACCTCCGCCGACTCCAGATGCGTACGGGCTATATCGCAAACGCGCCGCGAAACGACTCTCCCCTCTTTCGTGCCCCGCGACCCGAAATCCACTACCTCAATACTATCCTCGCAAGCCTTCAGTTGCTCACGCATTCGCTCGATATCCCTAAAGCAATAATAGCTGTTCCTGTCACGAAGAATAAAGCGCACGATCGCAAACAGATAAGGAGAATGAATCCCCTCTCCCGTCGTATTCCAGGCCGAAACATGATGCCAAAAATACGTCCAAACGCGATATAAAACGGCTCGAATGTTCATTTATGGCGCAAAGTTACAAAATTATTTGCATATATCCAAAATTTTTTGTAATTTTGTCGCATGATTTTGAATTATATCTGGATATCACTCATTTTGCTGGCCGTCCTCA
Organism: uncultured Bacteroidales bacterium; assembly: GCA_902774075.1. GTDB lineage: Bacteria > Bacteroidota > Bacteroidia > Bacteroidales > Paludibacteraceae > Colicola. Next base: position 4,417 of record CACYGT010000004.1, on the reverse strand, counting down.
TGGGTATCGTGCAAGCGGTTTGTTTCGGAAATGTGGATATTTTCTCCACCATCCTCAACTCCACTTTTGACAGCGCCAAGACGGGTTTTGAACTCTCGCTCGGCCTCACCGGCGTGCTCGCACTCTGGATGGGTATCATGAAGATCGGCGAGAAAGCCGGAGCCGTCAACACGCTCGGCAAAGCTATCAACCCCTTCTTCAGCCGTATCTTCCCCGATATCCCGAAGGGACATCCTGTCTACGGTTCCATGCTCATGAACTTCGCGGCGAACATGCTCGGTCTCGACAACGCCGCGACCCCGATGGGCCTCAAAGCGATGGGCGAACTTCAGGAACTCAATACCGACAAGACCAAGGCCTCCAACGCCATGATCATGTTCGTCGTGCTGGGCGCTTCGGGCCTTACCCTAATCCCGACAACGATCATGGCCTACCGTGCCCAATTGGGCGCAGCCAACCCCGCCGACGTCTTCCTGCCTATCCTCATCGCTACATACGTCGCGACACTCGTAGGCCTTATCTGCGTTTGCATAGCGCAAAAAATCAAAATGAAAGACCCGGTCGTCTTAGGCACCTTGTTCGGCCTGACCGCACTCGTCGCACTCCTTGTATGGGGCGCTACAAGGCTCTCGCCGCACACCCTTTCCATTGTCTCCGCGGCTATCGCTGCCATCCTGCTCTTAGGCGTCATATGCTGGTTCATCATCCAAGCCATGTGCAAAGGCATCAACGTATATGACGCCTTCATCGATGGCGCCAAAGGAGGTTTCCAGACTGCCATCGGCATCATCCCCTACCTCATTGCCATCCTCGTCGCGGTCGGGATGTTCCGCGCTTCGGGAGCGATGGGACTCTTGGAACAAGGCCTCGCATGGTGTTTTTCTGCCTGCGGCATCAACCCTGACTTGGCGGGTGCTGTCCCCACAGCCCTCATGAAACCGCTTAGCGGAGGAGGTGCACGCGGTCTGATGCTCGAAGCCATGACCACCCACGGCGCAGACAGCCTCGTCGGCCGGCTCTGTTGCATCCTCCAAGGTACCACAGACACCACCTTCTACGTTCTCGCCGTCTATTTTGGATCCGTCAATATCAAAGATACACGCCATGCGGTTGCCTGCTGCTTACTCGCCGACCTCGCCGGCGCTATAGCCGCCTTCGCCATCGCACCTATCTTCTTTGGCTGACGAATCCAGCCACAAAAAGGCTGCGAGCCCGCCAAAATACAGGGATGCAACGGAGTATTATTGGGTGATTATTGTGTGATTATTGCGTGATTATTGTGTGATTATGATAAATTTCACTACAGACGAAATCGAAATGCCGGCACTCGACACACGTCGAATGACTCGTTGGATACGTTCGGTAGCCGCTTTTTATGGCTTCAGTGTGGGCAACATCAACTATATCTTCTGCTCCGATGAGCGGGAGTTAGCCGTCAACCGCGAGTTCCTCGGCCATGACTACTATACCGACGTCATCACCTTCGATTACTCCACCGCCTCCACCCTCAACGGAGACATCTTCATCTCCCTCGATACCGTCCGTTCCAACGCCGAGATGGTAGGCGCGACCTTCGAGGACGAGTTACACCGTATCATCATTCACGGCGTATTACACCTCACCGGACAGGGCGACAAGACACCAGAGACCAAAGTTCAAATGACCGCTAAAGAAGAGTTGGCTCTCCAAAAATTGCAACAATTATAAACATTTACTTACCATGAAAAGAATTGAATTCGTAGCAAATGACGAAGGCATCAAAGCTTGCTGGGAAGCGTGTCTCAAAGACTGCGAGCAGGCAGAAGAGATCTTACGCGAGCAGGGCGACTATAGCGTCTTGTCCGACTGCGCACGAAACGTACTCTATTATTGCGAGAACTTCGTGCAATTTGATTTCCTCATCAACCAAGCCTACACAGCCTCTAAGCGCATCGCAGAGTGTATCCACGAGCACCCGCGGCTCTTGTTCCAGATCAAGCAAGTTCAACTGGAGGCTCTCCAGGAAGCGGAGTTGCAGTCAGGACACCCGCTCAATATCACGGACGACCTGCGAGCAGAGCTCTCACAACTGCATAGTAATATTCAGGCAGCCGACGAAGGACGTTTTGGCGACATCAAGATCGACTCCATGCTCAAACGCGACCCTGTCGAGTGGACCAAGGCCTTTGAGGATGTCGTCGACGAAGTGGAGCACGAAGTCTATGAGAAACTCATTGATATCCCCCGCGGAATGGGCTTCTGTTTCGCCTATTGGGCAGCACGTCGCGAGGCCTTCCAAAAGCGCGGTATCGAATGGAGGAGCCCGCAACAAATGAACCCGCGAGTAATGTTTGACTAATAAAAGAGCGAAAAGATGAACTACTACGAACTTTTATACAACGGTCTTTGGGACACATTAGTAGAACAAGCTTTACCGGTTGCTGAGACCGACAAAGATGCCGAACGCGCTTACTTGCGCCTGTTCATGGACGGAAAAAACATGTATCTCTTAGCCGACAAGACTACGCGGCTCTTGGACAAAGAGGCTGATAAAGGAAACAAATACGCCCAATACGGCTATGCCCGCTGGCGCAACGTCACCCGCTATGGTGAGGGACCGGAGTGGGCTGCGTACTGCCGCCTGCAAGACGCAATGGACAACGGCCTACCTGACGCATGGGCCGAGATGGGCCAGACCTATATCTATGGCGACGTGGACAAGGTCAACTGGGACCGCGCCGAAGAACTCCTGAACATATCCATCCAGAAAGGCAGCGAGTTAGGTCTGCGCTATAAAATGAGCCAACTCTGTTACGGTCGCCATTTCGAGGAACCGCAGCCCGAGAAAGCGGTGGAAATGGCCAATGAACTCATCGCCAAATATGAGGCGGAAGGCATAGAACCCTGCGGCTGGTGGTATTACGTCCGGTCTTGTGCGCGGGAAGGTACAATTGGCTTCACGAAAGAAGTGATTGACGATTACAAACGTGCCTTGGAGTTAGGTATTCTTCGTAGTTACCAAGACTTAGCCTTCATCTCCGCGTATGGTAATGGAGACACGATGAAGGACACGGAGGATTTCCATCGCTATCTGCTGGAAGGTATTGCGCACCGCTGTGCCGGTTCTTACCTCATGGACGCCTTCCGTTTGATGACACGCTATGACCGTCTACGAGATATGTATATCGAATTGGACACCCTCTTAAAGCGCTTGTCTTCCAATACACTTCATACAATCCACGAGGCTGTACACGCGCAGTTAAGTGAGGCTGCACGGTTAGGCAACGACACCGCTTGGGCAACATTAGGCGACTTGTACCGCGTAGGCACGTGTGATTTTGAAAAAGACAAAGAAAAAGCCTTCACTTGCTATGCAAACGGCGCTATCCACGACTCCAGAGAATGTATCGAAAGCATGTGGAAGATGATGCATTTCCATGACATCGACCGACCCTTAGACTACATCGACGAGATCGCACTCCGCGGAGCACGAAACGGCTCCAAACACCTGCTGGCAGAAGTCGTTATTGCCAAGCAGGAAGGGCGTCTGCAGAAATATGCCGAGGAAATCGAAAAACACTACGAACCTATCTTCGACTCGCCCGATTTCAAGTTGGACGAGAACTGGAACACCGCCGCAGAGGACTACGACGATGACGATGATTTCGAAGAAGACGACGGGCGTTATGACGCTTGGGCATAAACAAGGCATAAAACAAATACGGCGGCCAAACGGTCGCCGTATTTCATATCTGCCCTTAACGCTTAGTCTTGGAACTTAGCGCAGAGGAACTCGCGGTTCAAACGAGCGATGTTAGCCAGGCTAACGCTCTTCGGACACTCAGCGGCACATGCACCGGTATTGGTACAGTTACCGAATCCGAGTTCGTCCATCTTTGCCACCATCGCTTTCGCACGAGCTGCAGCCTCGATCTTACCTTGCGGCAGAAGAGCGAGTTGCGAAACCTTCGCAGCAACGAACAACATTGCCGAACCGTTCTTACAAGCCGCGGCACATGCACCGCAACCGATACAGCTCGCTGCGTCCATCGCCTCGTCTGCTACCGGCTTCGGGATAGGAATGGCGTTCGCATCAGGTACACCGCCGGTGTTAACGCTCACGAATCCACCTGCCTGCATGATCTTGTCATATGCACCGCGATCCACCATCAAGTCTTTGATTACAGGGAACGCACGGCTACGCCAAGGCTCTACGGTGATCGTCTCGCCGTCTTTGAACTTACGCATGTGCAACTGACAGGTCGTGATAGCGCTGTCAGGTCCGTGCGGGTGACCGTTGACGTACATCGAGCACATACCGCAGATACCCTCACGGCAGTCGTGATCGTAGGTAACAGGGTCTTTGTGCTCTGCAACGAGTTGCTCGTTGAGAATATCAATCATCTCCAAGAACGAAGCACCTTGGAAGACGTGCTTC
>CACYGT010000003.1 GCA_902774075.1 uncultured Bacteroidales bacterium | reverse complement strand
GAGAACTCCGTTTATGTGAACGGCATCGAGGTGCATCGACCCTTGTTGATACGAAGCGGTCAACAGGAAGGACTGAGTTTTGTTAACCCCGAGATGGTAGAGAACGTTCGTTTCTCAGCAGGCGGATATGGGGCGCAGTACGGTGATAAGATGGCGTCGGTGCTGGATATCAGTTATAAACGTCCGCAAGCTTTCGAGGCTAGCCTGAGTGCGAGTCTGCTGGGCGCTCAGGTCTATGTCGGTCACGGCGACAGTACGTACAGCCAGATGCATGGTCTTCGTTACAAGACCAACAAATACATGCTCGGCGGCCTGGCGACCTCCGGTAACTACGACCCGACCTTCATTGACTACCAGACTTTTATTACCTGGAAGGTAGCCCCTAAATGGGAGATGTCTTTCCTCGGAAACATCAGCCAGAATGACTACCGTTTCACGCCAGACAGTTTGAGTGAATCTTTCGGCGGACAAAACGCGAAGAAACTGAGTATCTACTATGACGGCCAGGAGAAAGACCGTTTTCTGACGTCTTTTGCGGCCTTGAGTACCAAGGGAAAGGTGAGCAAAGAGGTGGAGATAGGCTTTGACTTAAGCGGTTTCTACACCAACGAGCGGGAGAACTTCGATATCACAGGCGAGTACGTGCTGGCTGCGGGCGATGAACAAAGTCAAACCGGTAATGCGCAGAGCGAACAGATAGACCCGTCGGATCAGAGCGAGGTGCTCGGCACGGGTATCTTCCATCAACATGCACGTAACACGCTTGAGGCGGGCGTGATCACACTGGCGCATAATGGTTCGTGGAAGCGCGGCGGCAACACCCTACTCTGGGGTGTAAGCGGACAAGCGGAACTGATTCGCGACCGTATCAGCGAATGGGAATGGCGTGACTCGGCCGGTTATTCGTTGCCTAATGACGGCCGCTCGATGGAACTTTATTATACCATGCGCGGTGAGGCCGACATGCGGTCGGCACGCGTGCAGGCGTACATCCAGAACGAACATAGATGGAACACGCAGTCCGGCCAGTGGATTCTGACCGTAGGCGGACGTCTGCAATGGTGGAGTTGGAACAACGAAGTGCTTCCTTCCCCGCGTGCGTCGCTGGAATGGATACCGGGTTGGAAACGCGACTTGTGTTTCCGTCTGGCAACGGGTCTCTACTACCAGGCGCCGTTCTACAAGGAGTTGCGCGACACCGTTACCGACGCGCTGGGTGTGACGCGTATCACACTCAACAGAGATCTCAAAGCCCAACGCTCGGTGCATGTCGTGCTGGGCGGCGACTACTATTTCCGCGCATGGGGACGACCGTTCAAGTTCACCGCCGAGGGCTATTACAAGTATATCGACCGCATGGAGAGTTATACGGTGGATAACGTGCGCGTGCGCTACTCGGGTAAGAACGACTCGCAGGGCTACGCCGGTGGTCTGGACCTGAAGTTATACGGAGAGTTAGTACCCGGCGCGGACAGCTGGATATCGTTCAGCACGATGGTAGCCCGTCAACATTTTGTGGATTCGGCCGCATGGTTCCCCAGCCCTACAGAGCAGCGTTGGAACTTCTCCATGCTCTTTCAGGACTATATCCCGCAACTGCCGCAGTTGAAGTTCCACATCAAGATGCAGTTTGCGGAAGGACAGCCGTACTACGCGCCGCGTAATAACCAGAGTTGGGGACGTATGCCGGCCTACAAACGTATAGACCTGGGTGCGACCTATGTCTTTAATGACAAGACAGCTAAGTTCATGCGCAAGCCGAGCGCCAAGCATGTCAAGCAGTGGGCGATACAGTTTGAGGTCTTTAACCTCGTAGGATGGCGCAACGTCAACTCCTATTTCTGGGTAGCGGACGCTTTCGGTCAACAGTGGGCGAGCCCGAACTACCTGACAGGCAGACGATTTAATTTGAAAGTAACAGTAGATTTACGATAATATGGCAGAAGAATTGACACCGATGATGAAGCAGTTCCGCGAGATCAAGCAACAGTACCCCGATGCGATGTTGCTGTTCCGTTGCGGAGATTTCTATGAGACCTATGCGGAAGACGCGGTCAAGGCGGCGAAGATACTCAACATCACCCTCACCCACCGCAGTAACGGTGGTAATTCGGCAGCACAACCTCTGGAGATGGCAGGCTTCCCCTTCCATGCGCTGGATACGTACTTGCCGAAACTGGTGCGGGCAGGTCTGCGTGTGGCTATCTGCGACCAGTTGGAAGATCCCAAACTGACGAAGAAACTGGTGAAGCGCGGCGTGACTGAACTCGTCACTCCGGGTGTCAGTTATTCGGATACCACCCTCACGCAGAAAGAGAACAACTGGGTCGCTTGCCTGCATTTTGACAAGCACCAGATCGGTGTCGCTTTTCTTGATATCTCTACCGGTGAGTTCCTTGCCGGGCAAGGCGACAGCAGCTATATCGACAAACTGCTCACTAATTTCGCGCCGAAGGAAGTGCTGTACATGCGCGGACGCAAGGCCGAGATGGAGAACCTGTTCGGTAATAAGTTCTTTACCTTCGAGTTGGAAGACTGGATGCTCGTAGAGTCTACGGCCCGCGACAGACTGCAGAAGTTATGGGGTGTGAGTTCGCTGAAAGGTTTTGGCCTTGATAAGATGCCGGCAGGTGTGACGGCAGCAGGCGGTATATTGATGTACCTCGACATGACGCAACACCTGCAAACAGGCCATATCCAGCACCTGAGTCGTATCGAAGAAGACAAATATGTATGGCTCGACCGCTTTACGATTCGTAACCTCGAACTGACGGGTGGGCAGACGGCAGAGAGCAAGACACTCTTTGATGTCATCGACCGCACGATCACGCCGATGGGCGGACGTATGCTGCATCGCTGGCTCGCTTTCCCGCTTAAGGATGTGCGGCCTATCCGCAACCGGCAAACGGTGGTGGAGCACCTGTTCCGTCACCCCGATGACCGCGAGATACTGCGCGAGGCGCTGCAACAGATGGGCGACCTCGAGCGTATCGTGAGCAAGATCTCTACCGGCCGTATCGGTCCGCGCGAGATGGTACAACTGGGACGGGCACTGCGAGCTATCCGGCCGGTCAAAGACATCTGCGAAGCCGCACGCGACAACTCGTACCTCAGCCTCATGGGCGAACAACTCGACCCCTGCGACGAGATGCGTATGCGTATTGAGCACGAGATAGTACCCGACCCGCCTATCGCACAAGGCCGACCGAACATCATCGCGCGTGGTGTAGACAGCGAACTGGACGAACTCAGAGCTATCCAGACGGACGGCAAGAACTACCTCCTGCAGATCCAGCAGCGCGAGATAGAGCGTACGGGCATCAGCAGTCTAAAAATCGGATATAACAACGTCTTCGGTTACTACCTCGAGGTACGTAACACCTACAAAGAGCAAGTGCCGGCGGAGTGGATTCGCAAGCAGACACTCGTCTCAGCAGAGCGCTATATCACCGAAGAACTCAAGGCGTACGAAGAGAAGATCACGACCGCGGAAGAGAAGATACAGATTATTGAGAACCGGCTCTATCAGGAACTGATGCTGGCGCTGAGCGAATGGGTGCCACAGATGCAACTGGATGCGAACGTGCTCGCCCAACTGGACTGCCTACTCTCTTTCGCCTCTGTGGCGGCAGATAACCGTTATGTATGTCCGGACGTCAACGACAGCCTTGTCATCGACATCCGTCAAGGACGTCACCCGGTCATCGAGCAACAGATGCCGCCGGGCGAACAGTATATCGCCAACGACGTGCTGCTGGATAACAACAGCCAGCAGATCATCATCATCACAGGTCCGAACATGGCGGGTAAGTCCGCCCTGCTGCGCCAGACAGCCCTCATCGTGCTCCTGGCCCAGATAGGTGCATTCGTACCCGCAGAGAGCGCGTCCATCGGTATTGTGGATAAGATCTTCACCCGCGTCGGCGCGTCGGATAACATCTCGCTGGGCGAATCCACATTCATGGTGGAGATGAACGAAGCGGCTTCGATATTGAATAACCTCAGCGAACGCAGTCTGGTGCTGTTCGATGAACTGGGACGAGGAACCAGTACCTACGACGGTATATCCATCGCTTGGGCGATCGTGGAGTATATCCATGAGAACAGAGGCCATGCCAAGACGCTCTTTGCGACCCACTATCACGAGCTCAATGAGATGGAGAAGACCTTCGAGCGAATCCGTAACTACAACGTTTCCGTCAAGGAACTGAACGGCAAGGTGATCTTCCTGCGCAAGCTCGTTCGTGGCGGTTCGGAGCATAGTTTCGGTATCCATGTGGCCAAACTGGCAGGACTGCCTACTTCTATCGTCGAGCGCGCGACACATATCCTCGCCGACCTCGAGCAGGCCGCCAAGAACGGCGAGATAGCCAAGCCGACCGAGCATATCGGAGAGACCAGAGAAGGCATGCAACTGAGTTTCTTCCAACTCGACGACCCTGTGCTCGAGCAGATTCGAGACGAAGTGAAGACACTGGACATCAATAACTTAACGCCCCTCGAGGCGCTGAATAAGTTATCGGAGATAAAGAAATTAGTAGGAGGGCGGTGAGGCACCGCTGCCGAACAGCAAAGCAATAACATTATGAATAAAGCAAGAGTTATCCGTTGGACATTAGGTATCTCGGGATGGGTGCTGTGTCTCATCCTTATCTTCTGTCTGGAGCAGTACTACCGCTGGGAAGTGAGTAACTTCGAGGCGCGTGACGGCCAGCGTCATACCTATAACATCTACGAGGGCACAACGATCGATTCGTTGCTCTCAATGATCAGTGAGGACTACGAGATCAGCGCGATGGCCGACCTCAAATGGCACATGCGCATCCTGCTCTTCCTCTATCCCGAACCGGGGCACTATGAGATCCCGCCGCAGATAGGTGACCGCGAGTTGATTGAGAAATTCAAATACGGCCGTCAGACGCCGGTACGTATCACGTGGAATAACTTCGTGCGTACCCGCGAGGACCTGGCCGGCAAAGTGACGACCCACCTGCTGATGGACAGCGTGACCTTGCTCCAACTGCTGGACAGCAACGAGTACATGGCGCAGTACGGTTTTGACCGAGAGACGAGTCGCTGCCTCTTTATTCCCGACACGTACGAGGTCTATTGGAACATTAGCCCCGACGCGCTCTTCAAGCGAATGCTGAGGGAGTACAACACCTTCTGGAACGATGAGCGCCGCCATAAAGCGGACTCGATCGGTCTGACCCCTATCGAGGTGGCTATCGTAGCGTCTATCGTGGAAGGCGAGAGCACGAACAAACGCGAACTGCCGCTCATCGCATCGCTTTACCTCAACCGTGTGCACAAAGGCATGCACCTGCAGGCCTGCCCGACCATCAAATACGCCCTGGGAGACTTCAAGCTCAAGCGCATCCTCAACCGCCATTTGACGATCGACTCGCCGTATAACACGTATAAGTACCCGGGACTGCCTCCCGGACCGATCCGTTGCCCGGCGCCAGCAACGCTTGACATCGTGCTTAATGCGCCCAAGACCAATTATCTCTATATGTGCGCGAGCCCGGAACTGAACAACACCCATGTCTTCTCCTCCACCTTCAGCGGTCACGCTGCAGCTGCAGCCCAGTACCGCCACACGATGGACACGATTCATTGGGAGTGAATTTGAGATTTGAGATTTGACATTTATGTTGTGGGACAATAACGACGATATTAGGTTAGTAGAGTGCGAAAACAAAGCGCGCGTTATCCAGCGTCACCTCAACGACTGCAGGGACGAACGTCGGCCGTATATCTTTGTGACTCCCACTATGATCGTCAAGCCGCTACATCGTCTGTTGGTACCTGTCTCCATGCTGGAGGAAGAGACCTACAAGGCGGAGATATGCACTTATATTGCCCGCAAAACCGGCGCACATATCATTCTGCTCAAAGCTCGAGACTACGGTTCGCACGCGCAGCAGAACGTCAACCGCATCGTCACCCATATCAAGGCCGTGAGCGAGAAAACCGGAGAGAAGATATCATACGAGGTGTGCGAAGCGCGCAAAGACAGTTTCTCGCTGGCCAAAGAAGCGGCAGAGCGGCAAAAAGACTTCCGATATGACCTGCTAATCCTTACAGCCAGCCGCGAATACGGTCTGGATGACATTTTGTTCGGTCCGCCGGAACGAAAAGCTATCCAACATGCACTCGTCCCTGTGCTTTTGGTCAATCCGCGTGCAGATTTGTTCTCATTATGCGATTAAACATGTCATTTTGTCAACTAAATTTTACAATTTTAAGAAATTTGACACTTTTTCGCAAAAATATTTGGTCATATGGTCAAAAAGCAGTACTTTTGCACCGTGTTTTTCATGGTATTAGATTTAAGGTTAAATGAAAAGGTTGGGTTGTCGCGAGACAACCTTCTTTTTTTCTTTTGTCAGTAACTTGTTTACTGAGAAAAGTTAATGCAGCGGCCGAATACGTCATAGAAAACACCGTTGCGTTCAATGAGCAATTGACCGTTGCGGATAATTTTTTGTCCGCGCGAAGGAGTCTCTTCATACGTATTTTCAAAGCCCCATGCTTGCGGCCGGATCCCTTCTCCCCACTGGCTATAGAGCCATTGGATACGCCAATCGTAGCGCGAGAGGAAATCGCTCAGTCTGCCGCTCATATTGCTATTGTCTCTGTATTCCCGCGTGTTACGCCATACCACGGCATCGTTCTTTGCTGCTTGCGTGATCTTGCTCGCCATATTGGCAATCTTCGTCCGCACCTCATCTTTCTGTGTGTGGTAGTAAACCCACCACTGCTCCTGTACTGCCTGTTGAAACGCGGGCCATGACGCCAGTTGGCCTATCCAGTACTGCGCGAATGTGGGGCCGTCGTATATCCATGTCTCTTGGTGTCGGTCGTAGGCATTGCCAAAATCCCATACAGGGCCAAATTTCCATTGGTCGGCTATTCCCAGACTATCACGGTCCTTATAGAGGAAACAACTGCCGTGATAACTCTCACAATCCTCCATGATTTCTTGCACAAGGTAGTATTTGGCGGCTTCCGGAATATCGAGCAGTTGCTTTAAGTCAGATTCCGAATGACCGTACAAGGTGGAGTTGATGGTGTATATCTGATCCTCAATATACTGGCGTTGCTGTGAAGAGAGTATTTCGGGCTCTTTGAGCGAGACCATGACGTATTGCCCGTTCCCTTCTTCAAACTCGATATTGTTCTCGGACGGGTAGTTATCTATCTCGACGAGCCATCCGCCGGTGATCGAGTCAGGGTGTGTCTCGTTGTCCGCCTGCTCATGGATATGTACGCGGTTGGAGGCAATACGCACGTGTTCCGTCAAGAAATACAGTCCCATGTACTTACCGTTCAGCACCAGTTCAACGGGGCGGGTACGGGGCGTCCAACGCAGGCCGATTGCTTTGCTAATCATAAAACCTGCCGGCATCTTGAGAAAACCGAGGTAATCGTCCGCATTGGCCATCAGACACCAGTGCCTATTATTGGGCATGCCCAGCACTTTGTGCTTGACGTCAAACTTGATCTTGTACGGTTTCTTGTCAAAGCCGTTCCACGTCCAGTTTCCGCGCCCTTTGATGGTGCCGTCAATAGGTGATTGTGCAGAACCAAGCGGGTGATAATCAGGGATGATGGAATCGATATAGAGCGTCATAGGCACTTGCGTCTCTCTGTCCAGAACAGCTTGGTTGTTCTGTGTGTTGATATAAACGACGGGCAGGGTGCCGGAAATGTTGTTGGTCCCGCTACCGCCTTGTGAGGTCTGCCAAGTAGCCAAGTCCATCCAATAGCCTTGTGCCCAGTTGTCGCCGGACTGGGGCACGAAGATGTCTCCTGCGTTCATCTGCGCGTCCGAGGTGGCTGTGCGGTTGATGGACAGTTGATGGCTGATGCTGTCTTTGAAAGTGTTGAAGTCTTGTGCATAAAGTCCTTCGCGTATGGCACCGCCTACAAACGTAAAGCGGTACATATCGGTCACGGTCTGCGGGATCTCCACACGCCATTTGTTGCCGTCTTGAGTCATAGCGAGTGCATAGGTCTCCGCCCGCTGGTCGCTGCCAAAGACAAACCGCACAGCGCTGTAGCGCGTGAGGCTGTTGTCAAAATACAGTGTGCCTTGCGGAATGGTGAGTGCGAATAGTCCGGTTACAGAAAGCAGACTGACTATGATGAGAAAAATCCTTTTCATTTCGTTTGCGGTTATTACATGTTGGCGTTATAGTACTGCGGCAGACCGGTGACCTCATCGCCGAGCCACTCGGGACGAGTGAAGGGTTCGTTCTCGTCGCCTAACTCGATCTCGGCAAGGATTCGTCCTTCCAGCCGGCCATGGAACACGTCCACTTCCCAGCACCGCTCTTGGCCGTTATAAGCCGGTGCAGGAATGATATAGCGGGTCTTGGCGATTGCTCCGGGGAGGCAGAGACAGAGCAGTTCCTTGGCATCGGCAGGGTCTATCTCGCGCTCCCATTCGAACTTAGCAAGCCCCTGTCGGAGGTTGGAGGACTTAATAGTAAGGAACGCCCGCGCGTCGCGTATACGTACGCGGATAGTCTTCTCCGGGTCCTTGCACAGGTACCCCTGCATGATCTCATAGGAAGTGGTCGCTTGGGCTCGAAAAGCCTCTGAGGTAACTAAGAACTTACGTTCTATTTCGGTGTTTTTGGGCATAATTGTATCATTTAGCGCACAAAATTACAACTTTTTTACGATATGAACAAAAAAAAGTGCAAAATTATTTGGTCAATTAAAAAAAAAGCAGTACCTTTGCACCCGCTTTCGAGATTTAAGCTACGGAGAGATGGGTGAGTGGCTTAAACCAACAGTTTGCTAAACTGTCGTACTCGTAAGGGTACCGGGGGTTCGAATCCCCCTTTCTCCGCAAAAGAGAAAAATAGAGGCATTCAAAACCTCTATTTTTTTGTGTGTATAGCTTATTGCAATGCTAATCAATAATCATCTATAACGCCTACTATCAACTCATTAAGCTAACTATTGCGGAGAAACATAGCATTTTATGGAACTCTAATGCTGCACAAAAGCCCTACCAAATGCGATTCGTTCTTCCGGTGAGAACCAATAACCTTTTCTCTGATACATAATGTAGACATTTTAGGGTTCCTAAATGTGGCTACTTATTTCAGGATAAGGCAGATACTAGAAATTGCACTATTGTTAAGATTTTTCACAAACAATAGTGCTTTTTTGTTAATATTCGATATGCGATTATTAACTATAAAAAAAAACGACACCTTTTCCTTAAACATAAATGCTGCTTATTTCATAAAAAAGTAGTATCTTTGCATGATTTTTTGGGTATTTGAATAAAAAATGAAACATTTTTACAATTTATTGGTATTAGTCTTTATTTCTCAAACGCTTTTAGCTGAGACCTTAACCGGCGTAGTGACCGACGCTTTTACGCGTGAGCCGCTGATCGGCGTTACAATCTTAAACTTGGACAACAACAGCGGTACAATCACCGATTTTGACGGCGCCTATTCGATAGAGGTGACGTCATTACCCGCTCATATCAAGTTTTCTTATGTCGGCTATCAGACGGAGGAGAAGCAATTCAAAACCATCCCTGCTGTATATAACCTCGTGATGCAGGCAGATAATGAAGTGCTGGACGAGGTGGTTGTTACAGCCGGACGTTTTGAGCAACGAATGACCGATGTGACCGTGTCCATCGAAGTCGTCAAACCCGAAGCACTCCGCAGTCAGGCTCCGACGGACCTCTCGGCTACGCTGCAGACCATGCCGGGCGTGGAGGTGATTGACAAGCAGCCTTCTATCCGTGGTGGTGGCGGTTGGACCTATAGTGTCGGTTCCCGTTGCCAGGTGCTGATGGACGGGATGACGATTCTCAACCCCAAGACGGGTGAGATTAACTGGAATAACGTACCGCTGGAGAATGTGGCGCAAGTGGAGGTGATCAAAGGAGCCTCTTCGGTGCTCTACGGTTCATCAGCCCTCAACGGCGTTATCAACGTCCGCACACAACGTCCGGGACTGGAGCCGGAGACGAAGATTTCCGGCTATGTGGGTGTGTATGACAATTACAAGAATTACTCCTACACCGGTGCTCGACTTCCGCTCTATTTCGGTGCCGAGGCTTCTCATTCGCGCCGAGTAGGCAATTTCGATGTGTCCGGCGCAATCAGCGGATTTAAGGATGAGGGTTTCCGTAAGCAAGGTTTTAACGACCGTGTTCGTTTTGGCGGAAACATGACGTATCATATGCCTACCGAAGCGGATAAGTACATCAATATGGGCTTTAATATGAATTATGTAGCGAACAGGTTCGGTGATTTCTTTATTTGGCGTAGCCCGAAAGAGCCGCTTCGTCCGTCGCCACTGACGAACATGGGCCGTAATGAGCATAATTTCAATATTGACCCCTTCTTCAATTATGATGACGTGGAGCGCGGTATCTCGCATAAACTGCGTACGCGTTTCTATGTTACTTCCGATAATATCACGCAGCCTTCCGCTGTCATCAGCACCCAAGACCTGCTCAAATGGGGACTGACCAGTTTTGACCTGGATAAAGTGATGGGATATGTGAATCAAGTGACCGGATATATGAATAATGACGGAATGGACCTCAAGGACGCTTTGCTGGTCACATTCCAGGATATCGCGGTGCCTATCACCAACGAGGACTGGTTGACGGCCGTTACAAACGGTATTGACCTGGTGAAGAATGGCTTAGGCTACACCGGAACGGTAGCGGAGCTGCAAGACGCACTGGCATATGGAATGGACCTGATAGCTGACCACACGCCTACACGTCCGGAATTGACATACAACGGTTATGTGGACTACCAGTTCGCCAAGCAATGGAAGTCCGGCGTACGTCTGACCACGGGTATCAACTGGAATCATATCACCAACACGGCCAATATCACCGGTACACACCAAACGGATAATGTGGCGGCGTACCTCCAGTATGACCATCGTATCGCGAATCGCCTCTCGCTCTCAGCCGGCGTGCGCTTGGAGTACTATCGCATGGATGACCAATACGCTGAGGCCAACATAAAAATTGGTAACTGGCTTTGCCCGGTGCGTCCTGTGTTCCGTGCCGGTCTGAACTGGGAGATTTACAAAGCCGGATTCCTCCGTGCTTCTTTCGGTCAGGGATATAGAAACCCGTCTATCACCGAGAAATTTGCCCGTAAGGACATCGGTGGAGTAGGTGTTTATCCGAATAAAGATATCAAACCGGAGTCCGGTTATAACGCCGAGTTGGGCTATAAGCAACTCTATAAATTCGGCCCGGTGTCCGGTGTGCTCGATGTGGCGGGATTCTATACCGAGTATCAGAATATGATTGAGTATCAGTTCGGTCTCTTCCGCAATTCTGATTACTCGATGGTGAACTCGATGTACGATGTGATAGATGAGTTGAAACAGATGATTGATAATTTCTCCACCACTAAGTCGTTTAACGGCGGCATCGGTATCGGTGCGCAGTTCGTCAATGTGAGCCATGCGCGTATCTACGGCGTGGAAGTTGGAACGACCGGTAAGGTGGATATCAAGAAAGACATGGCGCTTCATTATAATATCGGTTATACCTTTACCGAACCCGAAGACCTGGATAATGCAAAGCGTATCGAAGAGGAGAAGACCTATACCGACCCGCTGCAGATGAAGAATAAGTCCAATGACTCGAAGTACCTCAAATACCGTAATCACCACTCGTTCAAGACCACGATTGATTACAACTACAAGTGGTTCAGTATCGGTATGAACCTCTCGTATCGCAGCAAGATTCTGGCGGTGGATTACCTCATGGTGGACGAGCGCGTGAAGGACCAGAAGGACCTGATGGACTACGCCCGTATGTTTATCTTCGGGTATGAAGACGGCGTCTCGTTGCATGACTATTGGATGAACCATAACACAGGCGTATTTACTATGGATTTGCGCGCGTCCGTGCGTTTTAAAGAGCACGTGGAGGTGCAGTTCATGATAAATAACTTGCTCAATACGGAGCATAGCTATCGACCGATGGCGCTTGCGCCGCCCCGCACATTCGTATGTCGAATGAATATCAATTTGTAGTTTTTAGGAGATAGATATATGAAGAAGATTTTTGTCCTTTTAGGATGTTTATGTATGCTGTGCATGACCGCGATGGCCGTGGCAGTAAAGGATGTTGAAGGTACATTTAATGGAGACCTTACTATTGACGGCACCAATTATCCGAATAAAGAGATTTATATCCTGCCGGGCGTAGAGACCAATACGGTCACGTTTGTACTGCCGGATTTCTCTTATAATCAAGCGCCTCTTGGAGATATCGTGCTTGTCAATATCCCGATGAATGCAAGCGGCCGTTTGACGCTCGAGGATAGTCCGCTTTATATCCGTGCTATCGATGCACACGTGGCGGTGTCAATGAGCGATAACTCAGTCCTCTCAGCCACCTCGGCGCAAGTGACGCTGTCAATAGATGTACCGGATCTGCCGGCACCTATACCTGTGACGTTCTCCGGAGCGCCGGGCAATAAGAATTATGATTTTGTGAACGGAGGTTTTGAGGGCTCATGGACCAATAACGAACCATCCGGATGGCATTCCTTTGGTACGGCTACCGGAAGCATGGCTTCGTTCGTCAGTGGAAATACAGCGCAGTTTACGCAGCAGTCGGATAAACGTCCGGGTTCCAAAGGGCAGTATAGTGCACGCCTGCAGTCCAAATCGATGTTTGGCGTGGCGGCAAACGGAAACTGCACCAACGGACAGATTAACGCCGGCTCTATGTCGGCAGGTGATGCATCGAAGAACTATAATTTCTCGGACCCTTCTAACAGCGGTTATAACACGCCTTTCGTAGGCAATCCTGATTCGATGGTGTTCTGGGCGAAGTACATCCCGGCTGACGGCGATGCGGGAAATACCAACAATAAAGCCCGTGCGCACGCCGTGATTACTACGGCGAATCGCTATCAGGACCCGGAGTCGGATAGTTACTCTTCCGTCAAAATCGCTGATGCGGAAATCAATTACGCGGCTACTTCAACGAAAGGTTGGCAGCGTATCTCCGTGCCATTCAAGTATTATGCAGTGGAGCCTTCGCAGGCAGCCTATATGCTGATGACGTTCACCACGAATGCCAAGCCCGGCGGTGGTTCTACATCCGGCAGCAGCGTAGATAATATTTATTTGGATGATGTAGAGATGATTTATAACTGCCGTCTGACCTCGCTCACGCTGAATGGTGCTACCATTTCGTTTAATGATGGCCAGGCTACCTTGGATGCTCCTTATAGCGACAGCGAGTATCTCATTGCTGCCACTACGAATGGTAGAGCGGCGAAGTCCTTCATCGGCTATAGCGGTGCCACGAACCAGGTGTATGTTTATGTGGTGGCGCATAACTATGCGCAGGCCAAATCCTATACGCTCTATACTATCCAAATGGCAGAGCCGGAAGATATAGGTCCCGGCGATACGCAATATGCCTATTCGGCTACTACGTGTGATAACGAACCGTATTCCGATGAGCTCTTCGAGAACCTGACGGAGACAGGTGTTTATACCACCACCATCCCGAATGTTGGCGGAGGTGACTCAATTATCACGCTCTCGCTTTCTGTCCTTCCTACGTATCTTTTCAGCGAAGAGCAGTCCACGGCGGAGCAGCAATTCGACTGGCGCGGCAAGCACTTCGCGAATCTTGAGTATAGCACAGAACCCTATATCTTCTACGATAGCCTGAAAACAACGCTGGGTTGTGACTCCGTCTATCGCCTCTTGCTCTATGTGACGACTATTCCCCGTACGTACGGAGAATATACGGCGTATGTATGCGACGGAGACTCAGTGGAGTTCAACGGCGTGTATTACAAAGAGGCCTTCACCGGAGATATATTGCTGGACCAGAAGAATCAATACGGAGGTGACTCGCTGGTTCATCTTACCATTCAAATTGCCTCGAAATACCGTATTGAGGAATATATGACGATTCGTCAAGGCGAAGAGAAAACATGGGAGGGATACTCGCTGGGCGATATGACGCCGGGAATGGCGATTCTGAAGGCATCTTTCCTCTCTGTCTATGAGTGTGATTCTACTCGTATCTTGCATCTCACCGTTCTTCCTACCACCAAACCTTGGAGTGGTTCCGATACCGTTTCGCTTAACGCGGTTTGTGGTCGTTATGACGGAGAGCTGGTTATTGACGCAGCTATCTATCCCGAGAAGGCTGTATATGTCTTGCCAGGAACGATTGACAGCACGGTCACGTTTGTACTGCCGGATTTCAGCTATAACGGCGGTAAATTGGGCAATATCGTCATCCCGAATATTGAGATAACGGCTTATGGTCAGTTGCTTCTTGAAGATAGAGCACTCTATCTAGATACTATTGCCGAGCGTGCTAAAGTGACGATGATTAACGGACTGAAGGAAGGCAAAGAGACCTATTATTCCTTGCTTTCTGGTTCGCAGGCACACGTGGTGCTCTATATCGAGGCTCCGTCGCTGCCGCAAGGTATTCTCGTCTTCTTCCGTGGCGTTGCGGAGCAAAATAAGAACTACAACCTGTCCAACGGAGGTTTTGAGGGCTCGTGGACCAATAACGAACCATCGGGATGGCATTCCTTCGGTTCTGCGACCGGAAGCATGGCTATGTTTGTGAAAGAAAAGACATTCCAGTTTGTGCCCTCTATGGATATCCGTCCGGGTTCAAAGGGTGAGCAGAGTGCCCTTCTTTCTTCCTCTATGCTCTTAGGTGTCGCGGCGAACGGTAACTGCACCAACGGCCAAATCAATGCCGGTTCAAGCACGGCGCAGGACGCATCGAAGAACTATAACTTCTCGGATCCGATGAATGAGGGATTCAACACACCGTTCCACGGCCGTCCGGACTCTATCATCTTCTGGGCGAAATATCAGCCGGCAGACCGCAATGTGCATAACGAAGTCAACAAAGCGCGCATGAGTACGATTATCACTACCGATGCACGCTATCAAGACCCGGAGGATAACGACATCTATGGAGATGTCAAACTCGCCACGGCTGTGGTCAACTATGCTGCTACGCCGGAAATGGGATGGCAGCGTGTTTCTGTGCCGTTCACCTATTATCCTGCGGCTGCGCAGAACCAACCGGCGTATATTCTCACGACTTTTACCACCAATATGACGCCGGGTGGTGGCTCGTCTTATCCGGTTGAAGATGGAAAAAATATCTTGGACTCCGTCTATCTGGACGATGTGCAGATGGTGTATAACAAGCATCTGAGTGCATTCTCTATTGATGAGGAGAAGCTCATTTTTGCCGAGCATATTGCGCAAGTAGCGGATACCTATTGTGATGACTGCGCGCAGTTTGCGGCGAGTGCTGATGGTGTTTCTGCGCAGACCTTCATCGCATTTG
This sequence comes from uncultured Bacteroidales bacterium, assembly GCA_902774075.1. Classification (GTDB taxonomy): domain Bacteria; phylum Bacteroidota; class Bacteroidia; order Bacteroidales; family Paludibacteraceae; genus Colicola. The sequence goes on along the minus strand of CACYGT010000003.1, from coordinate 31,884 downwards.
ACGAAGCGCATAAGTGCGTCTATATCTATGTCATCGCGGATGATTATGCGCAGTCTAAAGCCTATTCGCTCTATCGTGTTGAGTTTAGCGATAGTCAGACAGGCGACCTCAACCCGATAGATCCGCAAGGCATCGATGAGACAATCGTCAATCGTCAATCGTTAAATCGTAAATATATCATTAACGGCGCGCTCTATATACGCTACGGAGAAATGTGGTTCAACGCCTCAGGCGCGCGTGTGAAATAAATAAGGGTTACGGGGTTTTAATCAACTAAAAATTATAGTTATACGTATGAAAAAGATTTATCTATTATCAATGCTCTGCATGCTGAGCCTTTCGCTCTGTGCGCAGACTTACAAAAATGGTACCTGGTATTCTATCTATGACGCTAATACGCATAAAATGAATACGATTTCCAATTATTCAACGAGCGGTATTTTTACTCCGACCGCCGGTGAAATGAGTTTTAATTGGAAATATGTGACAGGCGGACACATAAAGGTGGATATTTTACGCAGTAATACCACTATTATCTACCAGTCTTTAGACAAAGGAGAAACGTCAACTGTTATAGGCCAGTTGACAGATAAGGAATGGGATACCAATTATAATGCATCTTTCTCTATAAATGCAAAATGTAATTGGGTGAAATGGGATCGACCGACAGGAAATACCTATGAAGTGCAAGTCTGGAATATTGCTATTCCTCTGGCAAAGCATATCCTGTTAGCTTCCGGCGAGTTTGGTACGGAAGCAAGCTCTCATGATTTCGGTGAGGTAGCGTATAATACCGTTTCTGAGGCGTATACCGTTAACCTCCGTTCGTTCCTCTCCAACGACGATATCACCGTGTCCTGCTCGGATACGCTGAACTTCCATGTCGGCACACCCGATAACACCGAGGGTATCGTCTATGCCGTAGGAGCCAATGCTTGCGCTTCCGCCAACGGTACCGCTGCTGAGGCACAGGGCGGCACGCTCGGAAAAATCAGCAACTATGCTTTCTCAGTCTATTTCACCCCGAAAGCCTGCGGCACGTTCGTCGATACCGTCACTATTACCGATGGCACCTCAACCGCTATTGTGGCACTCAGCGGTACGGCTCCTAAATTCGACCAGACTATCGAATGGTTGCAATCGGATTCCGTTCTTCTGACCAAGGACACCATCGTTCCCGCTACCGCTTCGTCGGAGCTGGAAGTCGAATATACCTTTGCACCCGAAGGAATCGTCACGTTTGCGGATGGTGCCTTCACCATTCTCTCCGAGGGTGTGGTCACTGTCACCGCTTCACAAGCCGGTAATGAGTTCTACAACCCCGCTGAATCCGTGGCTAAGACCTTCACCATCTATCCGGCTGAGACAGGCTATGCTTATTCTGCAGAGATTTGCGAAGGAGCGTTCTACTCCGATGATAACTTCCAGAACCTCACCGAAGCGGGCGTCTATACCGATACCCTGCCTGCTGCATTTGGTGCCGATTCTATCATCAGCCTCACGCTCATCGTGCACCCCTTGTTCGCTTCTACGGATAGTATTTCTATGACCGAAGGTGAGTCCGTTGAATGGCAAGGTATCGACCTCAGCGTCCTGCCGGTAGGTGACACTACGTTCGTAGCTGCTTACCGGTCCATCTACGGCTGTGACTCTACCTATACGCTCTATGTCCATGTCAAACCGTTTATCGTCACCTACGGATACGACACCATCCGTGCATGCAACGGCGAGACAGTCGAGTATGAAGGAAAAACCTATAAGCGTACGACCAACGATACTATCCTGCTGCCCGGACAGAACTATGCCGGCGGTGACTCTATCGTCTATCTCGCAGTCATCTTCTCTCAGCCATTCTCTATCGAGGCTTACCAGACCATTACCCAAGGGGATGCCGAGACATGGCAAGGTGTCGACCTCAGCGTCTTCCCGGCAGGAGACACCACGCTTGTAGCGGAGTACCAAACCATTTACGGCTGTGACTCTACCTATACCCTCTACCTCACGGTGGAGGATAAAAAAGAAGGTCTGCCATTCACTGAGGCAGACCGTGTGTCCGTACGAAAAGTCATCATCAACGGAAATATCTATATCCGCAAGGGCGACGAGCTATTTGACCTCTCCGGTCAAAAGGCTCGTTAAAGCCTGCTGAGTCACTTCATCGAAACGAATGTTGTAGGCAGCCTGACCTTTCTGATAGTAATATCTCAGAACGATCTCGCTGCCTAACATTTTGCTTTTTATTTATTTTTTTAGGATGATCCAGATGATGACGGGGGCACCGAAGAGGGCGGAGACGGTGGAGATGGGAAGAGGATAGATCGCCAGCGAGCAGAGGATGTCGCACAGGAGCAGCAGGCAAGCGCCGATGAGGGCGGAAGCCGGCAGAGTGAGACGGTGGTTAGAGGAGCGGAAGAGTCCGCGGGCGATATGCGGGACAGCCACACCGACAAAGGCGATCGGTCCGCAGAAAGCCGTCACTCCACCAGCGAGCAGGCCTGTGGCGAGCACAATGAAAAGGCGTGTGCGCTCCACGTTGATACCCAGTCCCCGTGCATAGTCTTCGCCTAACAGCAGGCCGTTAAGCGGTTTAAGCGCCAATAAGACAAAGAGTGTACCGAGCAGCAGGATAGGTACCATCAGCTGCATATCTCCCCACCCTACACTACTGAGCGAACCCAGCGTCCAGACGATGAAGAGCTTGAGCGCATCGGGGTTGGCGAAGTTCTGCATGAGGCTAACGAGTGCGCCGGCGATAGAACCGAACATCAAACCCACGATAAGCAGGCTGACGTTGCTCGTTACTCTTCGGCTGACAGCCAGCACCAGCAAGAGAACTAGCGTTGCACCTACGCAGGCAGCAACAGGAAGGGTGAAAACTGAAAATTGAAAACTGAAAACTGAAAGGATTCCCCCCATCATCGTCAAGAGGGCGACGCCAAGGCTGGCACCGGACGAGACACCCAGCGTGTACGGTCCGGCAAGAGGGTTACGGAAAAGCGTCTGCATGATCAGTCCCGACACGGACAGCGCCGCACCCGCCATGATTGCCGTCAAGGCTTTGGGAAGACGGATGGCATGCAAGATCTGATGCTCCATGGCGCTCAGGTCTCCGAACGGCCACAGCCACATGCTGCCGCTGCACACGTCCAAGCCGAATAAAAGGGCTGCCAAGACGCACAAACCGATAAATATGTAGGTATTTCTTCGCATTTCCGCTGCAAAATTACGAAAATATTTTGATATGTGCAAAAAAAGCAGTACCTTTGTGCGCTTTTTTGAAAATAATTATGAGTGTACACGTACAAAATAGCCGCATGACGACAACCAAACTGCGTCAGATGAAGGCGAACGGCGAGAAGATCGCCATGTTAACGAGTTATGATTTTACTTTGGCGCGCCTGGTGGACGAGGCGGGTATTGATATCCTGCTGGTAGGCGACAGCGCGAGCAATGTCGTTTGCGGTAACGGGACCACCTTACCCATCACCACAGAGGAGATGATCTTTTTGACCAAGGGGGTCGTACGCGCCGCCGAACATGCGCTGGTGGTATGCGACATGCCGTTTGGCAGTTACCAGGTGAGCGAAGAAGAGGCGGTTCGCAGCGCCATTAAGATCTTGAAAGAGTCCGGCTGCGATGCGGTCAAACTCGAGGGCGGCGAAGAGATCCTGCCGGCTATCCGTCATATGATTAAAGCCGGAGTGCCGGTGATGGGTCATCTTGGACTGACCCCGCAGAGCGTCAATCAGTTCGGCGGATACGGTCTGCGCGCCAAAGAAAAGGGGGAGGCTGCGAAGCTGCTGAAAGAAGCGAAACTCTTGGACGAGGCCGGTTGTTTCTCGATCGTACTGGAGAAGATCCCTGCTGCGCTGGCAGAAGAAGTGACCAAGGCAGTGAGTTGCCCTGTCATCGGTATCGGTGCCGGAAACGGTTGCGACGGTCAAGTGCTTGTGCTGCACGATATGTTAGGACTCAACCAAGGCTTCAAGCCGAAGTTCCTTCGTCATTTTGCGAGCCTGGCACAGCCCGTAAAAGACGCAGTCGGCGAGTATGTAAGCGCAGTGAAAGACAGCAGTTTCCCATCGGCGGAAGAGAGTTATTAAAAAGTGTAAGGTGTAAGGTGTAAGGTGTAAAAAATAAGAGGCTCGTGTGAGCCTCTTTTTTATGGAACGAGTTTGGCAAGTTTGTCAGCTATCTCGTCCATGTATTTGTTACCCGTCTCGGGATTGATGGGCAGAGCATCGAAATCAATGGTGATGAAAGGATGCATACTGTTGCTGGTTACGAGCTTGAGTTCGCGACGGCCGCGGCGTATCTCCATGATAGACGTGAAGGGGATAATCACGCCCTGCGCAAAGAGTAGGCCTTGTTCTCTATCGGCCAGTACACAACGGTTGAGCAGGATATCGTGCGGGAACCATATCTCGTAGTCGGCACTCAAGTTCTCTTTGATGATCTCCTCGGTCTGCGGGTTCAGGATCTTCGCCTCTTGACGCCACTGGTCACGCTGCTGATCTACCTGCGCCAAAGCCTCACGCACATGTTCTTCGTTCTCATGCACATAGTCATCGATGGTATCGATATAGCGTTTCGCGCGACTGCGCAAACCGAACAATATCAGAGCGTCCACCAGCACTACTACACCTGCATACGCGAACGTACCGTACAACTCGCCGATCAGGAAAGGCAGCGGGATATAGGCTACTGCCAAGATCAGGTTCGTGTAGAGCAAGGAGCGGCATTTGTTATGCGCATGACGGATATCGTTGATCGTCTGCTCACGCGTAACCTCACGCACCACTTTCAGGCGGTCACGGGCATCGAACCAATGCCAGGTAAGGAAAAGAGACACAAACATCAGTCCGATAAGGACAAACAACAGTGCATAGAGAATAAATTCAAGCGTTGTCATGGTGTATAATCGCGTTATTAAGTTGCATATTTCCTATTTTCGGCGCAAAGTTACAACTTTTTTTGCATATATCAAAATTTTTTTGTAATTTTGTGCGCAAATAATTATAAATACTCAACAATTATGACTACACAAGAATTACAACAGGCTTTTGAACAAGCTTATGGCCGCAAGGCAGACAAAGTGTATTTTGCCCCCGGGCGCGTGAATCTGATCGGCGAGCACACCGACTATAACGGCGGTTGCGTATTCCCCTGTGCACTGAGTTTCGGTGCATGGCTGCTCATAGCGAAAAACAACGATAACGTGCTGCGTTTCAAGTCGCTGAACATGCCGCAGGAGTATGCTATTCCAGTGACGGAGATCAAGCCGCAGGGCGACCGCGCATGGTGTAACTACTCGCTGGGCTGTATCGATATCATCTCCCGCCGTCATCCGGAGGCGAAACTGCAGAGTGGTTATGACCTGTTGTATTTCGGAAACGTACCCGCCGGTGCAGGTCTGAGCAGTAGTGCCGCCATGGAGGTGGTGACTGCACGTGCCTTCACGGAAGAGATGGCGGTCAGCGACCGAGGCGGATATCCATGCGGCTACACTGACGACAAAGCCTACCGCACGGAGTTGGCCCTTATCGGTCAGGCTTGCGAGCATGAGTACGCCGGTGTGATGTGCGGTATCATGGATCAGTTCGCCAGCGCGCAAGGCAAGAAAGATCACGCTATCTACCTCAACTGCGACACGATGGAGTTCACCCATGTGCCCGTTAAGTTGGAGGGCATTAAGGTCGTTATCTCCAACACCCACAGCCCGCACCACCTCGATAGCGGTGCGTACAACGACCGTGTTCGTCAATGTAAGACGGCACTGGAGCAGATCTGCAAAGTGAAACCGATCAAGAACCTGGCGGAACTGACCGAAGAGGACTGGAAAGAGGTAGAGGGGGCTATCACCGACCCGATCGCTAAAAAACGTGCGCGTCACGTGGTAGGCGAAGTGGCACGTACTGCCGCAGCCGTTGAGGCACTCCAACGCGGCGAGATCGCGTATTTCGGCGAACTGATGACAGCCAGCCACGTATCGCTGCGCGATGACTACGAAGTGACCGGTCCGGAACTGGACGCACTGGCAGCGGCTGCGTGGGAAGTAGAAGGCGTGCTGGGTAGCCGTATGACCGGTGGTGGTTTTGGCGGTTGCACCGTGAGCCTCGTCAAGGACGAAGCGATCGAGCGTTTCAAGGCCTATGTAGGCGCTGAATACGAGAAGAAGACCGGTCTCAAGGCGGACTTCTATGTAGCTGAGATCGGCGACGGAGTGACACGCCTTGCGTGATTTGAGATTTGATATTTGAGATTTGAGATTTGAAATTTTAGATTTTAGATTTAAGATTTAATAATGAATAGGATCAAACTATTTAGTGCGATCGTTATTAGCCTATTGCTTAGTGCCTGCGCCAAACAGTCTGTTCGCACGGATACGCTTCTTCGTCACTGGCAGTTCACACAGGACACGACAGAAAATCCCGTTTGGGAAGATGTCGTTATTCCTCATGACTGGGCCATCAGCGGTCCTTTCGACCGGTCGAATGACCTGCAGGAAGTGATCGTGGTGCAGAACGGCGAGAGTGAACCGACATGGAAGACCGGCCGTAGCGGTGGTCTGCCGTGGATGGGCAAGGGCCATTATCGCACTCGTGTGAAGGTGAACAAGGATAAGTTCTATACCCTTGTCTTCGACGGCGCGATGAGTCATGCAGACGTGTATGTGAACGGCGAAGAGATGGTCTATTGGCCGTACGGGTACAACACGTTCGACTGCTATATCCTACCCGAACTCATCACGGGCGACAGCGTAGATATCGATGTCTTTCTGGAGAACAAACCGCAGCAGAGCCGCTGGTATCCGGGTGCAGGTCTGTACCGCAATGTGCACCTCGTAGAGACCCACCCGATTCATATCCCGACCTTCGGAACACTCGTGCGTACACCGGAAGTGAGCAAAGAGAAAGCAAGAGTCTATTTCGCTGCTGAGCTACAGAACGGCGTAGAGCCTTTGGGAGTACAGACTACAGAGTACAGAATACAGACCGATATACTGTATAAGGGCAAGGTAGTCGCTACTATCGAAGGCCAGGAAGGCGAGGCGGAAGTAAAGAACCCGCAACTGTGGAGTCCGGAGACGCCGAATCTGTATATCGCGCGTACACGGGTGTATAGAAATCAAGAGTTATTGGACGAGAAAGAGACGCGCTTTGGTATTCGCACGATCTCTTATACACCGGAACATGGCTTCCAACTCAACGGCGAGACGCGTAAGTTCAAAGGCGTGTGCAACCACCATGACTTAGGTCCTCTCGGCGCTGCGGTGCACAAAGATGCTCTGCGTCACCAGATAGCGATGTTGCAGGACATGGGTTGCGATGCAATTCGTACGAGTCATAACATGCCGGACCCGCAGTTGGTTGAACTGTGCGACGAGATGGGTATGATGATGATGATTGAGCCGTTCGATGTATGGAACTGGGGAAAGACCGAGAATGACTATAACAAAGAGTTCAACGAGTGGTGGAAATGGGATATCACCAATATGGTGAAGCACTACCGCAATAACGCTTGCGTGATGCTCTGGTCGAGCGGTAATGAGGTATGGAACCAAGTGCTGCCGGATGGTATCGAGATCGTGACAAATCTGCAAGCGCTCTTCCATGAGCTCGACCCGACTCGCCCTGTGACGAACGGTATGGACCAAGCGATGCATGTGATTCATAACGGTTTTGGCGCCGCAGTCGAACTGCCGGGCTTTAACTACCGTACCAGCCGGTACGAAGAGGGATACGAGAACCTGCCGCAGAAGATGATTCTGGGTTCTGAGACCGCTTCTACGGTCTCCAGCCGCGGTGTGTATAAGACACCGGCTGTATTGAAGGACTTCGCAATGTACGATGATTTCCAGAGTAGCGGATATGATGTAGAGTACTGTCCGTGGTCTGGACTGCCGGAACAAGATTTTCAGTTGCAGGACGACTATCACTGGACCTTAGGTCAGTTCGTTTGGACAGGCTTTGACTATCTCGGTGAACCGTCTCCTTACGATACGGACGCATGGCCGAGTCATAGCTCTTATTTCGGTATTATTGACCTTGCGTCGCTGCCGAAAGATCGATACTATCTCTACCGCAGTCAATGGAACAAGAAATCGCCGACCTTGCACGTACTGCCCCACTGGAACTGGAACGAATGCGATCTGGTGCCAGTATTCTGCTATACGAGTTATCCGAGTGCGGAGTTGTTCGTCAACGGCAAGAGTTACGGCAAACTGCGTTTTGCGACAGCCGAAGAGACCGAGCGGCTGGCCAAGGGCGAGACGATTGAAGGCGTGAGTGCGATGCCGAAGGTGGGTGATTTTGTGCCGCCGGTATGGGGCTCTGCACCGCGTCCGGAGTTACTGCCGCGTTATCGTCTGATGTGGTTCGATGTGCCGTTCGAAGCAGGCAAGATCGAAGTAGTGGCTTACGACGAGAATGGCAAAGAGGCCGCACGTACAAGCGTGAAGACAGCCGGTGAACCAGATCATTTAGAAGTTATTTGGGCTAATAAGAAAGAGAACCCGGAAGAACTGTGCTATTACACCGTACGCGTAGTGGACAAGGACGGTAACCTCTGTCCGTTTGCCAATAACCTGATTCAATACGAGGGTGAGGGCTTTGTAGCAGCCGCTAACGGCGATGCCGCTTGTCTGGACTCTTTCGTAGAGCCGCAGATGCACGCCTTCGCCGGACAATGTACGTTCATTCTAAAGAAGGGACATAAGGGAAGTTTTCGAATCACGCAATAATCACGCAATAATCACGCAATAATCACCCAATAATACTCCCTTGCAACCCTGTATTTTGGCGGGTTCCGAGAGGTTTTGTGGGAGGAAAAAGAAATAGCCTGGGCATTGCTCAGGCTATTTTAATGAAAGAGAGGTCCTTTATTCTTCTGCCAGGATGGTAGCCGAATAAGGTTCAACGGTTACATGATCTGCCTTGATTTTATCCAGACCTTGTACGTTAGCTTTTGCATCTTGTGCCAAAACAGCATATTGCGCATCAGGAATCTCGGCCTCTACGGCTTTTTCACTACCATTCAGAATCACGATAAGAGACTTCGCGTCGTCTATGCCTTCGAGGTCTTTGATGCGATAGATGATAACTTGTTCGTTGTCGGCATCTAAAAACTCCACATGCTCTTTGACGGCCTCTGCACAGCCGAGACGGAAGCCCTTGTGCGCACGACGAATAGCGATCATGGCTTGGTAGTAGTCATGCAAGTCGGCATATCTGTCGCGATTCTCCCAAGGGATAATGTTGATACTGTCGGGGCTTTGGAAACTATTGTCAATACCTCGTTTGGTACGATATACTTCTTCGCCGCCATAGAGGAAAGAGGTTCCCTGCGAAACGAGCACAGCCGTTTGCGCCAGTTTGTTCATGCGCAGTCGGGTCTCTTCCGTTTCGTTGGTTGCACTGACCTCTATACGGTCGCGGAGACAGTAGTTATCGTGGCAGGTGATATAACTGATGTGCTGTGCCGGTTCACCGCTCCATTCGGGACAAGCGATCAGTCCGCGCATCACATCTTTGACGCCGGCTGGGTTGCCGGAAGCAAAACCACGCTCGTGATCAAAAGGCGAACCGATAAGGGCGTTGCGGATATCATCGCTGAAAGCTCCTACGCGCGGCATCTTATAGGTCCATTGCTTCATTGCCAACTCTTCGTACGGATACGCCGGCGCCATAGCAGCCCAGCCTTCGCCGTAGGTAAGGATGGAAGGATCTATCTCGTCCAACGCTGCACGGATCTGGCGCATCGTCTCCTGGTCATGGATACCCATGAGGTCAAAACGGAAACCGTCAATATGGTACTCACGTGCCCAATAGCAGACCGATTCTATCATAAAGCGGCGCATCATCTCATGGTCGCTGGCCGTCTCATTGCCGCAACCGGAGCCGTTGGCGTAGGTGCCATCTTCGTTCATACGATAGAAATACTGCGGAACGACGCGTCCGAGTGCACAGCCTTCGGCATTGTAGGTATGGTTATAGACCACGTCCATCACCACGCGGATACCCGCCTTATGCAAGGCCATGATCATCTGCTTCGCTTCGCGAATACGCGTAGCGGGGTCATACGGATCAGACGAATAGCCTCCCTCGGGCACATTGTAGTTGACGGGATCGTAGCCCCAGTTGTACTTGTTGTTCGCGAGGGTTGTCTCGTCAATACTGCCATAGTCAAAGAACGGCAGGATCTGCAAATGCGTAATGCCAAGATCTACCAGATAGTCCACGCGCTCAGCCAGACCGAGGAATTTACCTTTATGATCCACGCCAGAGTTGGGGGACATGGTAAAATCGCGGACATGCGTTTCGTAGATGACGATATCCGTAGGATCTTTCATTGCGGGACGTTGGTCGTTCTGCCATCCTTCGGGATTCGTAGCCTGCATATCCAAGATAGCCGCACGCGTACCATTGACGTTCGTCGCTTTCGCAAAGATACCCGGCGACTCTGCGTACCATTGTCCGTTTTGGAAAGAGCGAACGGTGTAGAACTTGCCTGCGAGGTCCGCTTTTACGGTTGCGCGCCAGAAATCCTGCGCATCCTTGCTCAATGCGATCGTCTCGAAGTCCGCAGTCTGCGCATCGTTGTAGAGGCGAACCTCCATCTGCTCGGCAGCATTTGACCAGAAAGCAAATTGCGTTTGGTGCGAGCCGTATATACATTCATTTTCCATACAGATACGTTTGTTGGTGCACGCCACACATACTATCGCCAGAATAAAGATTGCTATGTTTCTCATGTTTGATAGAAATTGAAAGAATAGCCTGAGCCAAAGCCAGGCTATTTTTTAGATGTTTGTGAGAGAATTATTCATTCGTTTGGCAAACAGTCCATTTGTACTTAGCAGGATCAGAGAAGTCGAACTCGAAGTTGAGGTCAGAGCCTAAGCGCTCGTCACCACAATCTTTCCACTCACCCGGTACATCGTTCTCAGGATCACCCGCATCCCAGTACTGGATTTGGTTAGCCCAAGTACCTACCTCACGAACTTTGATCTTGCAGCCTTCCCAAGCGTGGATAGTTGCTTTGTAAACGTCACCGTCCTTGGTCAGAGCGGTACCATTCCAGTTGTCGAAGTCACCTACGAGCTCAGGAGTAGAATCAGCGCAAGTCGGAACCTTAACGGTAACATTGTAGTCATGCTCAACCTTGGTCTCGCACTCAGAGTTCTGCCAGTTAGTCATGCTCAGATAGAGAAGACCGCCGTTAGCAGAGAAGTCCTTGCATTGGCCACCGTCAATAGTCGGCGCAATGTTCGAGAAGTTGCAGCTGTGAAGAGCAACACCCTCAGCCTGGCCTTGCCAGCTAGCATCACCTGCATAGATCAAGCAAACCTTGAACTGCAGAGCTTCGGTGCACGGGATCTCGATCTGATACCAGTTAGCATAGTCAGGAACAGCAGCGAACTTGTAGATCTTACCGTCAACCGGAGTAGCAGCACCTTCCTCACCGAGGTAAGTGTTCTCACCCGACCATGTCTCTCCGTCAAAAGTACCCTTCAGAGCGATACCGTGGCACTCAGAGCCAGCAGGAATCTCGATAACGACTTTCAGTTTGCCGTTCTCAGGGGCGTCAAGATCCGGAGCACCGCCACCCGGAGTTGTACCACCAACAGTTACATCAACAGTAGCTTTAGCGGAACCAACGGTAGCTGTGATAGCAGCTTGACCCTCAGCAATAGCCTTAACGGTACCTTCTGCGTCAACAGTAGCAACAGCCTCTGCGGACGAAGCCCAAGTGATAGCACCCGATGCTTTCTCAACCGGAATCTTGTAAGACTCACCAACTGCGAGATTCATTTGTTTGATCTTGAGTTTGATTACATCCTCAGAATTCTTGTTACAAGCCATGAATGCGAATGCGACAACAGCCAGCATTACAGCAAAAATCTTGTTTAATTTCATAAGACAAATTGTTTTGGTTAATAAATGTTAATTAGTTGTGTTAAACTATCATCCTTTTTGATGAGTTTTCATTAATAGCCTTCGTTCTGAACGAGGTTAGAGTTAGCGGTAACATCACCCTCCGGAATAGGATAGAGTTCGAGTTTCTTGTCGAGTGAGCGAACCTCCGTATTCCAAGTATTGTAGTCGATATAGGACTTAGCGTCACCTGTCTTGGTAGCGCCACGACCTTCCCAGTGACGTTTAGCGGTCGGACCTACAAACTGACCGAAGCGGATGAGGTCAATACGACGACGACCTTCGTGGTAGAACTCACGGAGCCACTCATCCAGCATCTCGTCCTCTGTGATCTGAGCCAACGGAGCAGCATGTGCACGTTCACGAACTTTATTGAGGTCAGCAAGACCATCCTTGCCTTGACGCCAACGAGCCTCTGCACGAGTCAGGTAAGCTTCTGCCGTACGCATGATAGGCACATCAGCATCGCAGAACTGATCGTCATGACGCGGAGACGCATGACCGTCATTCAGCGGATGGAGGGTTGCATCAAACTCTGTCGAGTAGAGGTTCGTCCATTTGCAGATAGCCCAGCAGGAGTCGAAACCGTCACCGTTATCCGGAACGATACCGGCGAAGTTCTTCACGTTAGGCGTACCATCAGAGGGGTTGATGTTGGTAGCCGAGAACATAGCACGGTCATCACCAACTACACCCGGCATATCGAACTCGTCATAAGCGCTACCAAGAGCAATGATCTCCGCCGGAGTTTTGCCTTGGAAGATACCGAACTTATTGATAAGTTCAGGCGACGAACGCCAGCAGCCCCAAGAGTTATTATTTGTACCGCAGGCATTCATCTTGACGTTACGAGTGGAGCAAATAGTGTACTGCGAACCTGCGTAAGAACGGAGGTGCTCACCGTCACAAGCAGCCAAGAAAACCATTTCTTCGCGCGATGTTACATCGTTATCGCCCATGAAGATCTGTGCATAGATCGGGTGCAGTGTCGGGAACTTCTCAATAACCTTATCAGCAGCAGCTTCAGCCTTCTCCCATTGAGGAGTACCGGTGTACACCTCTGCATTGAGGTAAAGACGAGCGAGCAGCATGTAAGCAGCAGACTTGTTAGCACGATAGATGGTCGTTTGTTCACGGTCATACAGATCCTCGAGGAATCCGTGATCAGCATCGCCGGTCACCTTATAAGATGTCAACGCAGCACCGGTCTTCTTGTTGATATACTCCTTACCGGTGTGACCACCTTCGATCTCATCGATCAGCCAGTTATAGAGGCTGACGCGCTCAATCTGCTCGGGGTTGCTTGAAGATACAGTTACCGTGAAAGGCACGCTACCGAACATATCGAGCAGGTGATAGTAGTTCACGGCACGAATGAAACGAACCTCTGCACGCTTATGAATCATCTCTGCGTCATTGGTACCCTCGGTCAAGTCGAGGAAGAGGTTCGACATCGTTACACCGTAGTTAAGACGGTTGTACAGTTTCGAAACGAAGGGATTAGACGGTGTCCAGCTAACGAAGAGCAAGTCAGAGCAACCTGCATCGCCACGCCATGTCCACCAACCTGCGTCTGTCGGGAACTCGTTGAGTACACAGAGTGTACGATAGAATCCCGAATAACCCTCATCATCGGTGATGATATCGGCATTACCGCCACCACCGTTCTGACCGGTCTGAACGAAAGCGCAATATAACTTGTGATAGAGCGCTTCAATGACCTCCGCTTTATTCTCGTCCGTAATCTGCGTTTGATTCGGATCGATAGGCTCGAGGTTCATACAAGCAGCAAAAGTCAAAGCTAACGCTGCTGCGAGAAATAATTTAATACTATTCTTTTTCATAATTGTATATATTTGTCGTGCAACATTAGAATGTCAAGGAAATACCTACAACCGTAGTCATACAACGCGGATACATGTTGCTATCAATACCGTTAGCAATTTCCGGGTCAAGGCCCTTATATCCTGAGATAACGAACGGGTTGCTAACCGTACAATATACACGACCGTTCAGTTTAGCAGTCTTCGGAGCAAAGGAGTAACCGAGGGTGATATTGTCGCAACGGAGGAAGGAAGCGTTCTGTACGAAGTACGTACTCAAACGTCCGTCACCGAGCTCGTTACGGAGGTAGCAACCGTCATTGTAATAAGCGTCATAAGCTTGCTGGAGCACGTTGTGGAAACCATCGAACTTAGCGTCATACAAAGTGGTTACATACTGCAACTGGTCTTGGAGAACGCTATTGTAAACGTAGTTACCGATGTTTGCACGGAGGGTGATACCAAGGTCTACACCGTAGAATTGGAACTTGGTGTTGAAGCCCATGGTAACAGGAGCAGCTGCGCTGTGATAGAAGATCTTATCCTTTGCGGTCAGGTCATACTCCGGATCTGTCGGCAGCGCATTCGGGTGATCCTGGTCAACCAAGTAGAGGAGACCGGTCTCCGGATTGGTCTTCGACTCGTATACGTAGAACGAGTTAGCCGCTTGACCTACAGCGTTTGCTTTAACATATGCACCGTTACCGATACCGGATCCGGTGTCATACTCGAAGTAATCCGGATCATTCGAACCGGTAAGATTGAGGATCTTATTCTCATTCCAAGCTACGTTGTATCCAAGGTCCCACTTGAAGTTCTTTTTGTCAATAGCCACTGCGTTGATAGCGAACTCAACACCTTGGTTAGACAACGAACCTACGTTACGGATAACACGTGTTTTGAAGTTCGAACCTGCCGGGATATCAACGACGTTAATCAGGTCATTGGTAAGACGATAGTAGTAATCGAAACTACCCGAGATACGGTTGTTGAGGAATGCGAAGTCCAAACCTACGTTGTAGGTAGTAGTCTTCTCCCATGTAAGATCAGGGTTGTACTCGTTCGGACGATAGGTCATGTAATATACATAGCCGTCTTGACCAATCACATAGTCAACACCTTCTTTCATATTGCTCAGGTCCACCGTGTTGGCAGTCTCGCCGAGAGTAGACCAAGCACCAATCTGGTTCTGTACGAATACAGGCAGATACTGGAAGGCATCAGCAACGCTCTGCTGACCGGTGATACCGTAACCGAGACGGAGCTTGAGGTCGTTGAGCCAGTTCACATCCTTGAGGAAGGTCTCTTTGATCTTCCAACCAAGTGCTACAGACGGGAAGAGACCCCAGCGTACATTCGGAGCAAAACGCGTCGAAGCATCGGCACGGAGGGTAACGGTAGCCATAATCTGGTTCCAACCGATCCAGTTAGCACGACCGAAGAACGAGAGCAGAGCAGACTGCGTAGCGTAGTCATGCGTATACGGGTCTTTCTTCCAGGTAGCCGGATCGTTCGGATCATATGCATTGTTGGTCTCCGGCACATTGCGGAAGTTCTCTGTGTGGTTAGCGCGATGGAACTTCTGGTACTCACCACCGACCATGATGTCAAAGTGTTGAGCCTCTGTGAAGTCCTTGTAATACTGTGCATAAGCAGAGAACGAGAGGTTGTATTTCTTCTCCCAAGTCTCTCCGTGGTATCCGTAGTAACCGTTGCTTACGTCTTGGATAAGACGATTGATATCGGTTGTTTGTTTACCGTAAGAATAGTCAGCACCGAAGTTTGCGTGGATACGCAAGTCCTCAAAGCCGTGAATCTTATAGTCAGCCTCCAAGTTACCTACGAACACGCCCGAATGAGCACGGTCGTTGGTATATTGCAGTTGGTTAACCGGGTTCGAAGCCGTCTGAGTGTTGAATTGGTATTGCCACGTAGGATCATCGTAGTTAGACGGCTGTGTACGTCCGAAATAACCACCGAAGATCTGATCCAATACTTCTTGCGAAGCACCGAGAGGCTCACTGGTCATGTAACCGAAAGCTTGACCTCTTACAGGTACTGTCGGGTCATAAGCGATAGCAGAACCTACTACACCCGGAGCATAGCGGTTGTAGATATACATACCCTTTGCATTGAGGTTGAAGGTAAGGTGCTTATTCAAGAAGGACGGGTTCAAGTTCAACGAAGCAGTTACACGCTGCATGTTCGAGGTCTTGATAATACCGTTTTGGTCGGTATAACCGATAGAAGCACGGTACGGCATGTTCTTCGTACCACCCACCAAAGAGATGTTATGGTCTGTAGAAACAGCGGTACGGTAGATCTCTCTTTGCCAATCTGTACTAGCATCGCCAAGGTAGTTGAGCACTTTCGGACGATAGGATTCCGGGTGCAGCACTTTGTCGTTATAGAGCTCCTGTGCATAGTCACGGAGTTTGTCACCGGAGTATACATCCATGGTCTTGAGAAGTGTACCTACGGAAACGTTACCGCTATAGGTCACTTTCAATTTCTGACCTGCATTACCCTTCTTGGTGGTAATGATGATGACACCGTTCGAAGCACGGCTACCATAGATGGCGGTTGCGGAAGCGTCTTTGAGGACCGTAAAGCTCTCGATATCAGACGGGTTAACAAGTGCGAGGGGGTTAGCCACACCCTTGATACCATCGTTATCCATTGCCAAACCATCGATGACGATCAACGGGTCGTTGGAAGCGGAGAGCGATGAACCACCGCGGACACGAATCGTAGCGCCACCACCAGGGGTACCGTCGTTAGAGGTAACAGCCACACCGGCAATCTTACCCGACAACATGTCGGTAGCGGTGGTCTGAAGACCCTTGTTCATGTCATCCGGTTTAATAGCCGTTACAGAACCGGTAGCATCGTTTTTCTTAACGACACCGTAACCTACAACGACTACTTCGTCCAACAACTCAGTGTCCTCACCCATACGTACGTACATCGAAGGAGCTGCAATCTCCTCAACGGTCTTGTAACCCATGTAGGAGATCGACAGTTTAGCACCAGGCTGAACAGTCAACGTAAAGTTACCATCAAAATCGGTAATAGTACCATTGGTAGTACCGATCTCGAGCACAGACGCACCGATAATAGGCTCACCGTTTGCTGCATCAATAACCGTACCTTGTACGGATATCTGAGCAAAGGCGGTCATTCCCGTCATCAACAGGAAAGCCAAAAGCACGGCGCGGAATGAAAGAAAATTGTGTTTCATTTTGCTTTGTGTTTTGTTAGTATTAATTGTTTGTTGTTTGTTATTGTTCCAGATTATTCTTTCTCCTTAATCGCAAAGACAGATGCAGCGCCGAGGAGGAGCAGGACTCCTGCCACGACGAGCATTCCGGCTTGTACGTGCGCGCATATATATTTAAGGAGAAGACCACCGCAGAGGGCTGCTACTATCTGCGGGACGCAGATTGTGCAGTTAAACAGTCCAAGGTAGTATCCCATGTTGCCGCCCTTGATGGCGTTCGTTACGATGGTGAACGGGAGAGCCAGCATAGCAGCCCAAGCGGCACCGATGAGTGCGTAACTGATCCAAAGGACATACTGGTCGTGAACAAAGAAGACGGAGATAAAGCCTATAGCACCTACAACGAGGGAGATGGCATATGCGCCTTTGTTACCAAACCAATGCTCCAGTTTGGGCAGGAAAGCAGCCCAAAGGAGCGAACCTACCGCTTGTACGCAGAAGACTACTCCAACCCATCCTCCCGCATCCTGGAAGGCTGCGTCGGCAGCATTGACACCATCCCAGCCAAAGCAGTTGACTGCGATCGTACCATTCGAATAGGTCCACATATACATGAACGCTGCCCAGCAGAAGAACTGCACAAGGCCCACTGTCCAGAAAGCAGAGGGAGCTTCTTTAAGAAGCTGGATAAAACCTTTCTCCTCTTTGGGTTCATCATCTTTCTTCTCATCTACTCCATGGAACTTCGCATATTCCTCCGGGTCAAGTTCTTTGACCGTAGCAAAGGTGTAGAGCGAGCAGAGGATAAGAATAGCTGCGCCGGCATAGAAGGACCACTTGACAGAGTCAGGGATAACGCCTTCGGGAGCGGTGTTAGCAATGCCGATCCAGGTAAAGAAGATCGGGAAAAGGTAACCAACCACAGAACCTGCGTTACAGAGGGCGGATTGAATGGCATATGCCGTACCCTTCTGCTCCTCGTTGACCATATCGCCGACCATCATCTTGAACGGTTGCATGGCGATGTTGATAGACGTATCCAGGAACATGAGGCTGAAGAGTCCGAACCACATCGCTGCGTTGAGGCCAAGGAAAGCGGACTGCGCAAAAGTGAAGTCACCTGCGTTCGGCAAAAGCAACATCACGGCCACCGCAATGAGCGCGCCCACGAGCAAATAAGGTTTACGACGTCCGAGACGCGTCCACGTCTTGTCCGAATACTTACCTACGAGTGGCTGCACAATCATACCCATCAACGGCGGGAGTATCCAGAAGAAACTCAAGGTGTGGGGGTCTGCACCCAAGGTCGCAAAAATACGGGAGATGTTGGCGCTCTGAAGCGCATAAGCAATTTGTACTCCGAAAAATCCAAAGCTCAAATTAAAGAGCTGTGTAAAGGACAAATTTCGTTTTTGCATGGTCATTATTTTATAATTTGTCAAATATACTTTACAAATCGAGGGCAAAATTACAACATTTTTATGATATACGCAAGAGTTTTATGTATTTTTTTGTTTTTTTTCTAAAAATTTTACTAAAATGTTGCATATATAAAATATATTTTGTACTTTTGTGGCCTAAATCGTATATTATCGCAAAAAATAACGAACAATACCTATATGAATGTAACACATGAGGAATTAGTAGGAGCGCTTCAGACCTATTTCGGATTCGACACCTTCAAGGGGAACCAGGAGGCTATCATCCGCAACGTGATCGAAGGAAATGACACGTTTGTGTTGATGCCTACGGGTGGCGGAAAGAGTCTGTGCTATCAGTTACCGTCCTTGATCATGGACGGCGTGGCGATAGTTATCTCGCCGCTGATCGCGCTGATGAAGAATCAGGTGGATGCCATGCGTAACTACTCGGAGGAAGAGGGCGTAGCCCATTTCATCAACTCAAGTCTGAGCCGAACAGAGATCAATGCGGTAAAGGAGGATGTATTGGAGCACCGCACGAAGCTCTTATATCTGGCGCCCGAGAGTCTGCAGAAGAACGAGAACGTGGACTTCCTGAAGGGCGTGAAGATCAGTTTCTATGCCGTGGATGAAGCGCACTGTATCTCGGAATGGGGTCATGATTTCCGTCCGGAGTACAGTCAGATCCGCAGTATGGTACAGCGTATTGGCAAGGCGCCTATTATCGCGTTGACGGCGACCGCGACACCGAAAGTGCAGAAAGATATCCAGAAGAACTTAGGCATGCCGGACGCTACGGTGTTCAAGAGCAGTTTTAACAGGCCGAACTTGTATTACGAAGTAAGGCCGAAGACGAGCGATGTAGATAAGGATTTGGTTCGTTATATCCGCGGCATGGAGGGGAAGAGCGGTATCGTCTACTGCTTGGCGCGTAAGGAAGTAGAGGATCTGGCGGAGGTATTGAAAGTAAACGGAATTTCTGCACGGCCTTACCACGCCGGCATGGACGCGGCGACGCGAACGGCAAATCAGGACGCGTTCCTGATGGAGGAGTGCCAGGTGATCGTAGCGACGATCGCATTCGGTATGGGTATTGATAAGCCGGACGTGCGATTTGTAGTACACTATGATATTCCGAAGAGTTTGGAGGGATACTACCAAGAGACTGGACGTGCGGGCCGAGACGGCGGTGAAGGACAGTGTATATGCTTTTACAGCCCCGATGACATCGAGCGTCTAAGGAAGTTCCAGCAAGGCAAGACGCCGAAGGAGATCGGTATCGGCAACCAGTTGCTGTTTGAGACGCAGAGTTATGCGGAGAGTACTATTTGCCGTAGAAAACTGCTGCTACACTATTTCGGCGAGGAATATACGGAAGATAAATGCGGTAACTGCGATAACTGCCGTAAGACCTACAAGCAGGTGGATGCAAGTGAGTTGTTGCAGATTGCGCTGGAGACGATTCAGCAAGTGAACGAACACCATAAGGCCGAACATATCGTAGATATCCTACACGGCAACCAGACGGCGGAGGTGATGAGTTATCACCACGACGAGTTGGATAACTTCGGTGCCGCGAGCGACGTGGAGGAGAGTACGTTACATGCGATCCTGCGGCAAGCGCTGCTGGTCGGTATGATCCAAAAGGACGTGGATACGTACGGCGACCTCAAGCTCACCAAGGATGGCAAGAAATTCATTCGCAAGCCGGGTAAGTTCGAAGTGCCGATCGAGGTGCACGACGAGGATGAGTTGGATATGGAAGGCGCGGGTGCTACCTGTGCGGCCGCGGATGAGGTGCTGTTCTCAATCCTGAAGGATATCCGTCGTAAGATGGCAAAGAAATGCGACGTACCTCCGTTCGTGATCTTCCAAGACCCGAGTCTGGAAGCCATGGCTACTACCTATCCTATCACGATGGAGGAGTTATTAACGATTCCGGGTGTAGGTGTAGCGAAAGCCAAACGATACGGCGACGAGTTCCTGCGCGTTATTAAGGAATATGTAGACGAAAACGAGATCATTCGTCCGGAAGACCTGCGCATTCGAACGGTAGCGAAGAAATCGACCCGAAAGAAACAGATCATACAAGCCATCGACCGGCGTGTGGACCTCGACGATTTGGCGGAGAGTTGCGGTATGAGCATGGAGGAGATGATGGACGAGTTGGAGGCAATCGTATTCAGCGGAACGAAGATCAACATCAACTATTTCATCAAAGAGGTGGTGGATCCGGACGAGGAGCAGGAGATATACGACTACTTCAAAGAGGCGGATGACGATAACATCAAGAAGGCCATGGAGGAACTGGGCGAGGATTATTATGACGAGATGCATGTTCGCTTGGTAAGGCTAAAATTCCACTGCGATTTGGGTAACTGATGATAAAGGGACAGGTAGATTTTATCACGCTGGGGTGTTCGAAGAACTTGGTGGACGCAGAGCGGGTGATGCGGCAATTAGAGGCCGCTGGATGGCGATGTGTGCATGATCCGGAAGAGCCGAAAGGCGAAGTGTGCGTGATCAATACCTGCGGTTTTATAGGAGACGCTAAAGAAGAGAGCATCAACATGATACTCCAGATGGCGGAGCGGAAGAAAAAGGGGAAGTTGAAGACGCTGATCGTGATGGGATGTCTGAGCGAGCGCTATCGAGCGGAATTGGAAGAGGAATTGCCGGAAGTAGATGCCTATTTTGGAAAGTTTGATTTTGAACGAATCAAAGACGAAATAGGCACGAGGGATTTACGAGGTTTTATTAGACTTTTACCGAGGTTTGAACGACATCTCACCACCCCCGCACATTACGCATATTTGAAGATCTCAGAAGGCTGCAACAGGATGTGTTCGTACTGCGCGATACCGTTGATCACGGGACGGCATACAAGTCGGCCGAAAGCGGAGATATTGGAGGAAGTGAAGTGGCTGGTGAGTCAGGGCGTGAAGGAGTTGAACGTCATTGCGCAGGACTTGAGCAGTTACGGGCTGGATTTGGAAAGACGGCATATGTTACCGGAACTGATTGATGAGATGGCGCAGATAGAGGGGATTGAGTGGATACGGTTACATTACGCCTACCCTACGGATTTTCCGGAGGAGTTGTTGGACGTGATGGCGCGACATAAGAATGTGTGCAAGTATCTGGATATCGCGTTGCAGCATTGTACAGACCATATGTTGGGTCTGATGCGACGCCACATCACGCGAGCGGAACAGGACGCATTGCTGCGGAAGATACGGGAGAAAGTGCCGGGGGTTTGTATCCGAACAACGCTGTTGGTCGGTCACCCGGGAGAGACAGAGGAGGATTTTGAGGAGTTGAAGGCGTGGGTAAAGGAGATGCGTTTTGACCGAATGGGTTGTTTTGCGTACTCGGACGAAGAAGGAACGTACGCGAACAAACATTACAAGGATGATATCCCGCAAGAGGTGAAGGAAGCGCGAGCTTCCGAGCTGATGGCCATACAACAAGGTATAAGTGGCGAATTGATGGCTAAGAAAGTGGGGACGATAGAGCGCGTGGTGATTGATCGGGAGGAAGGCGAGTACTATGTCGGAAGGACGCAGTATGATAGCCCGGAGGTGGACTGCGAAGTGCTCATACAGGTTAGCGGTGAACGGTTAGCGGTTAGCGGACAATTCGTAGATGTAAAAATCACCAAGGCGGAAGAATTTGATTTGTACGGAGAATTATTATAACAACATATACCATGCTGACAAAAGAATTAGTAGGTCAGATAGCGAGTGCATCGGGCCTGAGTAAGAAAGACGTGGAGTTGCTGTTGACAACGACGAATGCCGTCATCCGCGAGACGCTGATGGGTGGTCAAGCCGTGCAGTTACAGGGACTCGGCTCGTTGGAAATTAAAGAGCGCAATGAGCGCGTTGTAGTGCACCCTCGCACGGGTGAGAAGACCGTTGTGCCGCGTAAGAACCAATTGGTTTTCCGGCCGGTAGCAAGTATTAAGGACGAAATAAAAAAACTCTAAACTATGGCAGATAAACTGAGTTGGACCGAGTTACGTCGCGCGATCAGTGTACGCGCGGGCGTGAGTGAGAAGAAAGCAGGTGCTTTCCTGAACGCACTTATTGCACAGGTCGTAGAAGGCCTGAAGAGCGAACAGCAAGTGAAGATCAACGGTTTAGGCACGTTCCGTCTACAGCCGGTAGCGCCTCGTAAGAGCGTCAATGTGACGACGGGTGAAGAGATCGTTATTGATGGATACAACAAGATGACGTTTGCGCCCGAGGCCGGCGTGAAGGAGTTGATAGAGAACAACAGCCCTCAGCCGGAGCGTTCGTTGGTAGAAGACGAGGTGACGCCGCTGAAGAAACTGGGTGCCCAAGCCGAAGAGATCGTAGATATCCTCGGCGAACTGGGTCAGCCTCCGAAGGAAGAGCCGGTGGAAGAACCTGCTCCGGAGCCCATAGCAGAGCCGGAACCGACACCAGAGCCCGAACCGACACCAGAGCCCGAACCGGAAGTGATACCGGACGTAGCGCCAGAGGCAGCACCGGATCCGGTGTTTATTCCCGAGCCGGTCTATACGGACGAGGAAGAGAAGCCGAAGAAGCGTTTCCATTTCTTGCGCGACACCTTGATTTGTGTAGTGATCCTGCTGTTGTTGCTCTTGTTAGGCTATTTCTTCTTAAGAAACCGTCTGGCAGGTTGGATCGATGACATGATGGCACCGACGCCGACAGAACAAGTCATTGTAGTAACGGATTCGACAGCCGTTGAAGGCGAAGAAGCCCTTGCACCGACGAACGGAGAGTTGTCGCAAGAAGAGATCCTGGCGGAGTTCTTAGAGGCGTGTGGCGAAGGAGATGCTACGCCGGAGGAGTCGATGTACGAGGATCTGATCACCATAGAACCGATGCATCAGGACAGCCGTCTGGCTTGGATGGCATGGCGTTTCTACGGCGACAAACGTTACTGGCCGTACTTGTATGACGCTAATAAGGATCATATCAAGAACCCGAATGTGATCGAGGTAGGTACGCCTATCCGCGTTCCGCGTTTGACCAAAGCACAACGTGACACAACGAGTGCAGCGTTCTTGAAATTGAAACAAGAAGCAGAGGCAGCGATTAGATAATTGGAGTCGGAGGAGTTTATCCATATTGAAGGGGCTGATACACACAACTTAAAGCATGTGACGGTAGATATACCGCGCAATAAGTTGGTGGTGATAACGGGTGTGAGCGGTAGCGGCAAGAGTTCGCTGGCGTTCGACACCCTTTATGCGGAGGGTCAACGACGTTATGTGGAGAGCCTCAGCTCGTACGCGCGCCAGTTCATGGGGCGCATGCAGAAACCCGAGGTGGAGAAGATCGAAGGTATCCCGCCCGCTATCGCTATCCAGCAGAAAGTGAGTAGTCGTAACCCCCGTTCGACCGTAGGGACAGTAACGGAGATATACGACTATTTGAAGTTAATGTACGCGCGCGTAGGCAAAACGTACTCGCCTGTGAGTGGAGAAGAGGTGAAGAAAAACACCATCCGCGACGTGGTGACGTACATGGAAAGTCAGCCGATCGGGACACGTCTGTATCTGCTGAGCCCGATATGCTTGCCGGAAAGCCGCTCGCTACAAGAGCAGTTAGCCCTCTGGCTCAGTCAGGGTTTTAGTCGTCTGATGATAGACGGCGACACCGTGCGTCTGGATCAAGAGACCTGGAAACAGGCGGAAGGACACGAGGCCTATCTGTTGGTGGACCGTATCATCGTAGATCATGAGCAGTCAACGAGCAACCGTTTTGCAGACTCCGTCCAGACCGCTTTCTTTGAGGGTCGCGGCGAATGCCGTGTGTGGGCAGACAAACACGAGAAAGTGTTCTCGGAGCGTTTCGAAGCAGATGGTATTCAATTCATTGAGCCCAGCGAGCATTTGTTTGATTTTAACAACCCCTTGGGTGCATGTCCCGAGTGCAAGGGTGTCGGCACGGTGATGGGTATTGACATGGATCTGGTGATTCCCGACAAGGCGAAATCGATCTACGAACAGGCGATAGCATGCTGGCAGAGCGAGAAGACGAAACCATGGTTAGATGCTTTGATTTATAACGCCGCGAAGTTTGATTTTCCGATACACACGCCTTTCTATGCCCTCACGCCCGAGCAGAAACAATTGATCTGGAGCGGTAACGAGTACTTCCGAGGACTACATGATTTCTTCCATGAGTTGGAGGAACAGCAGTACTCGAAGATTCAGTATCGCGTGATGTTGTCGCGGTTCAAAGGCAAGACGACCTGTCCGGTCTGCAAAGGTTTCCATTTACGCAAAGAGGCTGAGTATGTGCTGATTAACGGCATAAGTATTCAGCAGTTATGCGCGATGCCGATATCGGAGTTGGACGAGTGGTTCGAACATATCGAGTTAACAGATATTGAGCGTCAGACAGCTCAGTTATTGCTGATCGAGATCCGCAAACGCTTGCAGTTCATAAAAGATGTAGGACTGAGTTACCTGACCTTGAACCGAATGAGCAATACCTTATCCGGCGGCGAGAGTCAACGTATTAGTTTGGCGAAGTCCTTGGGCAGTAGTCTGGTGGGATCCTTGTATGTGTTAGACGAGCCCTCTATCGGTCTCCACCCGCGCGACACAGAGCGCCTGATACACGTATTGCGGGAACTTCGGGACTTAGGTAACACGATCGTGGTAGTGGAGCATGATGAAGATATCATCGCGGCGGCGGATCATATCATCGAGATAGGTCCCGCGGCAGGTAGGAACGGAGGAGAGGTCGTGTATGAAGGCAAGCCGCGCCCGGAGTTATTCACTTATGCTATCCCTGCGCAACGCCGCAAATGGAACAACTATATTGAGATCGAAGGGGCGTGTGAGAATAACTTGCAGAACCTGACCGTTCGTTTTCCGCTGCATGTGATGACGGTAGTGACGGGCGTGAGTGGTAGCGGTAAGAGTTCGCTCGTGAGCAAAGTGCTCTACCCTGCCCTTAAGAAACTCTACGGCGGTGTGTTCACGGAGCACACGGGTGATTTCGGCCATATACACGGTAGTACCCAGTTGATGAAGGATATTGAGTTTGTGGACCAAAACCCTTTGAGCCGCAGTAGTAGAAGCAACCCTGTGACGTATCTGAAGGCCTACGACGAGATACGACGTCTGTACGCGGAGCAGCCCTTAGCCAAGCAGTTAGGTCTGACGCCGGCCCATTTCAGTTTCAATACCCCAGGCGGACGTTGCGAGACTTGTCAGGGCGAAGGAACGATCACCATCGAGATGCAGTTCATGGCAGACCTGGTACTGGAGTGCGAGCAGTGTCACGGCAAGCGGTTCAAACAGGATATATTGGACGTGCAGTATCGTGGTAAATCCATCTACGACATACTCTGCATGACGGTTAATCAGGCGGTGGAGTTCTTTGAACAAGACCCGGACTGCAAGAAAATTGTCAAGCGCCTCAAGCCACTACAGGACGTTGGTATCGGATACGTGCAGTTAGGTCAGAGCAGCAGTACACTCTCCGGCGGTGAGAGTCAGCGTGTAAAATTGGCATCGTTCATTGCCCAAGAAGAGTGTCCGTCCACGATCTTCATCTTTGATGAGCCCACGACCGGTCTGCATCATAGAGACATCGAGGTGCTGTTGACGGCACTGAACCGATTGATAAGCAAGGGCCACACGGTCATCATCATCGAGCACAACCCGGCTGTCATCTTAGCAGCAGACCATGTCATTGACTTGGGCCCCGAAGGAGGCAACGAAGGCGGACGGATCGTTTGTACCGGCACGCCCGAACAAGTGGCACAATGCAAAGAAAGTTATACCGGCAAGTATCTTGCCCAAATTATAGATACACAAAATGAAAAAAAATCACATTGACGAGATTTTTCACTCAGACATCTTTTCTCATCTCCCGCAGATGAGTTATCTGCCTCGTTGGGGCGTATTATTGATGGATCTGTTCTTATGTACGATCGCGTTCTGGTTGAGCGTGTGGTTGGGTAGCGGCTATTTCAAATATCCGGAATGGAGTTCATTGATGGTGAATATCGGCTTTCAGTACCTGATCGTGATGGTCGTTCAGCTCTTCTGTTTCTGGGCGTTCCACACCTATTCGGGTATCTTACGTTATTCGACCTTCATCGACACGATCAAGGTGCTGCTGTCTAACGTAACTGCAGGTATCATCCTCATCGCCATCAACAAGATCTGCGACATGGCGGTCGGTCACCACCCTATCCTCAACACAGTGCTGGTCATCTATGTACCGATCGCATTTGTATTGCTGTTCGTGTTGCGTGTCGGTGTAAAGACCCTGAGCGAGTCTATCCAGAGCAATTCTACCAGCCCGCGCGTGATGATCTACGGCACACAACAAGCCGGTCTGGCAATCGCCAAGATGCTTCGTTCAGCGGGTAACAACCCCTATTGGCCGGTAGGCTTCATCTGCAAGCCCGAGCAGCACATGCGCCGTTATGACTTGGCCGGTCTGCGTGTGAGACCGCTCAACGAGAAACTGTTTGAGTACATGGAGAAGCATAACATCAAGCATGTGATCATCTCGCCGATGGTGATGAAGGAGATCGACCCGACTAAAGATCTGCAGGTGTTCATCGACCATAAGATCCGTATTCTCACCACGCCGTATTTCACCAAGTGGGATAACGTGGACGAGATAGACGCGCAGCGTATCGGACGTATCGACTCCATCAAGATCGAAGACCTCTTGGAGCGTCCGAAGATAGAGATCAACATGGACAATGTCCGTCAGATACTTCAGGGTCGCGTGGTATTGGTCAGCGGTGCTGCCGGTAGTATCGGTAGTGAGTTGGTACGCCAGATTCAGCGTTATGAGCCTAAATTGACCATCCTCTTAGAGATGGCAGAATCACCGCTGCATGACCTGACGTTAGAGCTGCGCAATAAGTTCCCCGACCGTATGTTTGTGCCTATCATCGCGGATGTACGTAACAGAGAGCGTGTGGAACAGGTGTTCAAAGAGATGCGTCCGGCTGTGGTCTATCACGCCGCGGCTTATAAGCATGTGCCTCTGATGGAGAGTTTTCCCAACGAGGCTATCCGCGCGAATGTGTTAGGCACAAAGAACATGGCGGATATGGCAGTCAAGTATAAGATCGAGCGATTTGTGATGGTATCTACCGACAAGGCGGTTAACCCAACCAATATCATGGGTGCCAGCAAGCGTATCGCAGAGATATACGTACAGTCGCTGTTTAAAAAACTGCACGCCAAGGATGAGAACTGCACCAAGTTCATCACCACCCGTTTCGGTAATGTGCTTGGCAGTAACGGCTCCGTGATTCCCTATTTCCAGAAACAGATTGCTGCCGGCGGACCGGTCACTGTGACCCACCCCGACATCATTCGTTATTTCATGACGATCCCCGAGGCGTGCTGTCTGGTAATGGAAGCGAGCACCTTAGGTAACGGCGGTGAGATCTTCGTCTTCGACATGGGTAAACCGGTTCGTATCCTCGACCTGGCGCGTAACATGATTCGTCTGGCGGGCTATACGCCGGAGGTGGAGATACCAATTATCTTCACGGGTTTACGTCCCGGCGAGAAGTTATACGAGGAACTCCTGAATCAGAAAGAGACGACGCTACCGACCAACAACGAGAAGATCATGATCGCACGTGTACGGGAGTTTGAGTTCGACGAGGTAAGTGCACGTATCGATCAACTCATCGAAGCCAGTCATCTCGACAAACCGTTCACGACCGTAAGTCTAATGAAACAGATCGTGCCGGAGTTTATCAGTAAGAACTCTATTTACGAACAACTTGACCCGCGATGATACAGGATTTCTTTTTACAACATACCTATCTGATCGGACTCGTCAGTTTTGCTTTTGGGTTCTTAGGACTCCCTATCGTTGTGCGTATCGCTAAGGCGAAGGGTTTTGTCGTACGTCCAAACAAACGAATGAGTCACACCGGTGAAGTACCCAATATCGGAGGGCTCTGTATTTACGTCAGTGTCATGTTCTCCTACCTGCTGTTTGACTTCAGTCAGATAACGAGCAACCAGTTCTTCCTGATCGGCATCGCAGCTATCATGGTGATCGGTTTTGTGGACGATGTGTTGGTGCTCTCTCCGCTCACCAAACTGCTAGGCGAAGCGTTCGCAGGCATTGCTTTGATCGGTTTCGGAGACCTCCGTATCACCCACTTGCACGGAATCTTCGGCATTGGAGAGATAGGCGTAGTCCCCAGTTATCTCATTTCCCTCTTTGTACTGATCGCTATCATCAATGCTATTAACCTCATTGACGGTGTCGATGGTCTGGCCAGCGGTCTGGGCATGTTATACTGCCTTTTCTTCGCCGTGTATTTTCATCTCGTAGGCTCCACCAGTTGGTCTATCCTCGCTATCTGCATGATCGGCGCTTTGGCGGTGTTCTTTATCTACAATGTGTTTGGTAAAAAAGGTAAGATATTCATGGGCGATTCAGGCAGCCTGCTTTTGGGCTATCTCATCACTGCGTTCGTCTTCCGTTTTTGTGAGCAGAACGCATACCATGTAGTGCCGGAAGTGTACCATATGTCGGCGGCTCCGGCGGTCGCTATCTGTGTACTGACGATCCCTATCTTCGACACCATCCGCGTGAGTATAACGCGTATCAAACAACACCGTTCGCCGTTCCAACCGGACAAGAACCATATTCACCACTTACTGTTGCGGGCCGGACTGAATCATATCCAGACAA
Organism: uncultured Bacteroidales bacterium; assembly: GCA_902774075.1. Taxonomy (GTDB): domain Bacteria; phylum Bacteroidota; class Bacteroidia; order Bacteroidales; family Paludibacteraceae; genus Colicola. Next base: position 2,781 of record CACYGT010000003.1, on the reverse strand, counting down.
CTTGTGTGCTACTGAGTGTCAGCGTGCTCTTTATCGGTCTGGCGGTGCTGGGACGTAACTGGAACATATGGTTGTTGCTCTTCGCGGATTTTGCGCTTGCCACAGCATTAACCCTGCTCCTTTGGCGTATACTGAATAAGAAACTATACGGACCGAATGCTGACCGTTGACCACATATCAATGGAGTTCTCGTCCCGCCCCGTGCTGGACGATATCACGTTCCTTATCAACCGTAAGGAGCGGATAGCTCTTGTGGGTAAGAACGGTGCAGGCAAGACGACGCTGCTACGTCTCATCGCCGGTGAGTACCAACCAACGAGCGGACGTATCTCTCGCGAGAACGATATGACGATAGGCTATCTGCCGCAAGTCATGCTCTTTCAAGATGACCGTACCCTTCGCGACGAGGTGATGACGGTCTTTCATGGCGAAGACGAGGCACGTTTTATCGCTGAGATGGATCGGACGATCATTGGTCTGGGTTTCGAACGTAAGGATTTTGACAGGCCCTGCAGTGAGTTCTCCGGCGGCTGGCGAATGCGTATTGAGTTGGCAAAGATACTGCTTTGTCACCCCGATCTCTTGCTACTCGACGAGCCGACGAACCACCTCGACATCGAGTCCATACAATGGTTGGAAGATTTCCTTAAAAGCAGTCCGAGCGCCGTGTTGATGGTGAGTCACGACCGTGCTTTCATCGATAACGTCTGCGGACGAACGATAGAGATAACACTTGGCCGCATATACGACTATAGCGTCAACTACAGTAAGTTCGTCGAACTGCGCAAGGAAAGGCACGAGCAACAAGTACGGGCGTTCCAAAACCAGCAGAAGATGATTGCTGACACGGAGGAGTTTATTGAGCGTTTCCGTTACAAAGCGACGAAAGCGGTACAGGTTCAGAGTCGTATCAAACAACTGGAGAAGTTAGAGCGCTTGGAAGTGGATCTCGAAGACACCTCGCGCCTCAACCTGCGTTTTCCGCCGGCTCCGCGAAGCGGGGACTTCCCGTTGATCGTAGAAGACCTGCGTAAGGACTTCGGGGAGCACAACGTCTTCCACGATGTGACATTCACGATTCGCAGAGGAGAGAAAGTGGCATTTGTGGGCAAGAACGGCGAAGGAAAGACCACGCTCGTCAAGTGTATCATGGGGCAACTGGACTATCTCGGTACACTTAAGATAGGGCATAACGTCAAGATCGGCTATTTTGCACAAAACCAAGCAGCGTTGCTGGATGAGAACCTGACGGTTTTTGAGACCATTGACTACGTGGCAGTAGGCGATATCCGCACCAAGATTCGGGACATCCTCGGTGCATTCATGTTTGGCGGCGAAGCGAGCGACAAGAAAGTAAAAGTGCTGAGCGGTGGTGAGAGAAGCCGTCTGGCGATGATACGTCTTCTGCTCGAGCCTTGTAACCTGCTCATCCTCGACGAGCCGACGAACCACTTGGATATGCAGTCCAAGGATGTGCTTAAGGCGGCCTTGCAGGACTTTAATGGCACGCTCATCTGCGTGAGCCACGACCGCGATTTTCTCAACGGCTTGGTAAGCAAAGTCTATGAGTTCGGCGGCGGACACGTCAAAGAGCATTTGGGCGGTATCTATGACTTCTTGCGCGCTAAGAAGATATCGACGCTGCAGGAGTTGGAGCGGAAGAATCCGAGTACTCCGAATAATCCGAACACTCTGAGTACTCCGAGTTCCTCCAAGCAGGATTTTGCCCAACAGAAAGCACTCGCTGCAGAACGGCGTAAGAAAGAGAAACAGATCGCAGAAGTAGAAGCAGCTATTGCGGACTTGGAGGCGCAACAGGCACAGATGGAAGAACTTCTTTCCTTGCCCGAGAACCAGACAACGGAGAACTTCCATCAATACGAGTCCATCAAACATCAGATAGAGCAGAAGATGTATGAGTGGGAGATACTGAGTGAATAAAGAAAAACAGATATGAAAGAGATCATTGAGTACATCATCACCTGGTTGTGTTATGGTGACGAAGAAGCCGCGTCACGTGTGGCGTACACCGACGACGAGAAAGCGCTGGAGACACATGATGTCATCATCGTGCCGAACGGTCATCTGGGGAAGGACATCATCGTGCCGGAACTCAAACGACCGGTGGTAGAACAGCCGACAAAAGGTAAGTCGATCATTCGTACCGACATCGTCTATTCCGTGTTCTTCTTCACCTCCCGCGCGGAGGAGCTGGTGAACAACAAACGCGACGAACACGGACGTTTTGCGGCACGTTTCTCGATCACGAATCAGAAGAGCCGTCTGCAGATACCTCGTCTGGACGAGTACGCACGTATGGTACTCAAGCAGTTACAACTGCCGCTCCCCGAGCCCGGGTTCTCGCATATCTATCTGACGCATGACATCGACACCATATCGCAGTACCGCCATCTCCGCGGGGCGATAGGGGGTATTCGTCGCGGGGAATGGAAGCAAGTGTGGGAGTCGTGGACGAATATCCACAAAGACCCGATGTACACGTTTCCGTGGTTGCTGGAGCAGGACGCTAAAGTGCCCGGCGCGGAAAGTATCTATTTCGTCAAACGCACGCAGGGTAAGGGCTTTGACTACCCGCAATACCGTTTGTGGGGACGTGACTGGCGACGACTCAAACACATGCTTCGTCACAGCAATGCGTACTTAGGCGTGCACGGCAGTTACTACGGCGATATACCGTCTATCCAGTATAGCCGCATGTTCCGTGCCCATTACCTACGCTCGTCCATCGACCACATGCAAGGTCTTGCCGACGCAGGCTAC
>CACYGT010000002.1 GCA_902774075.1 uncultured Bacteroidales bacterium | reverse complement strand
GGTCGTACGCTTACCTTCAGCGTTAGCAATGACGATAGGTTCGTTACCCTCCATTACGGCTACACACGAGTTCGTGGTACCGAGGTCAATTCCAATAATCTTAGACATAGTATTTTCCTTTCTTTAATTAATTTCGTTATTTTCGGGATCTCGGGATACCGGAACACCGGAATACCGAAACCGTTCGCTTAGAAAATGACAAATACTATGCCATAATAAAAAAGTCTGCCAAACATGACAAAATGGCAGACTTTTAGGGGTTATGGGTTACCGGTTACGGGTTACGGGCTATGACAAATCGTAGCCGTAGTGCTTGAGACGACCGACATTGGAACGCCAATCGCGGTCCACTTTGACAAAGAGTTGGAGGAAGACTTGCTTCTGAAGGAACTCCTCGATATCTTTGCGCGCCTGGCTCCCTACTCTCTTGAGGGCAGAGCCGGCTTTGCCGATGATAATTCCTTTCTGGGACTCGCGTTCGCAGTAGATGACAGCAGAAATCTCAACGAGATTTCTATTGGACATTGGTGATTTGTCATTGGTCATTTTTTCTTCCGAATGATCAATGAAGGATTCCACTTCGACTTCGACGGAGTACGGGATCTCCTTGTCATAATTAAGGAGAATCTTCTCGCGAATGATCTCGTTGACAAAGAATCGTTCGGACTTGTCGGTGAGTTGGTCTTTTGGGAAGAAAGGAGGTCCGACAGGCAGGGCGTCCTTGATGGCATCGAAGAGTTGAGCGACGCCGAACTTCTCTTGCGCGGAGATCGGGAAGATCTCGGCTTCGGGCAGTTGGGCATGCCAGAACTCAACGAGACGCTCGAGGGTATCTTGCGTCGTAAGATCTATCTTATTTATTATAAGGAACACGCGCGTACCCGAGGCGGCCATCTTCTTAACCTTATCCAGGAAATCGGCATTCCGCTCAGGGTTGTCTTGCACTTCGGTCACATAGAGCAGCACATCAGCGTCCACGAGGGCCGAACGGGAGAACTCCAACATCTGTTTCTGGAGCTGGTAGTTCGGCGAGAGGACTCCCGGAGTGTCGGAATAGACCATCTGGAAGTCCTCGCCGTTGACGATACCCATGATACGATGGCGGGTGGTTTGCGCCTTCGACGTAATGATCGAAAGGCGCTCCCCCACCAAGGCATTCATAAGGGTTGATTTGCCCACATTCGGGTTTCCCACGATGTTGACAAAGCCGCTTCTATGGGAATTACATGACTGCGTCATACAACTCATCGATCGAGTTAAAGAGTTTAGCCGGCGACAGTTTGGTTACCTTGCAACCTGCCTTCTCCTGGATAGCCTTCAGATCGATCTTCTTCGGGTCGCCCATGAGGATGATGGTGATCGGTTTGCCCTTGATGTTCTCTTCGTAGAACTTCTCGATATCGTTGAATGTCAGGTTGTCGATCGCGTCTGCATTGACTTTAGCCGGGTCATCTTGATAGCCCACACGCTGCCAAGCCTCGAAAGTAGCGGCTTTGTTACGCATAGACGGTTTAGCCGTTTGCGAAGCCTGCTTGAGGGCCGCCTTGAGAGCAACGAGTTGCGTCGAGTCTTTCGGCATGTCGTTCAAGATATCCAGATAGACGTTGATGGCATCGACCACCTTGTCAGACTGTGTACCTACGTAGCCGTAGAAATAGCAGTCTTTGCCCTGAAGGGCCGGCGTTGCGTTGACACCGTAAGCCGAATAAGCCATAGAACGTTTCACACGGATCTCGTTCATGATAATACCTGTGAAACCGCCGGACATGTACTGGTTGAAGGCATCAGACTGAACATCCGAAGCGATCTCGTACGGACGACCGTTGATGTAGAAATAGAGGTCCGCCTGCTGTACGTTACTGTTCGGCAAGAAGAGTACGGTCGGTTTGTCATACGACTGACGATCCTTGATGAACGGCGATTTGGACGGCTTCATACCTTCGGTCAGCGGCAGTGCAGCAACGAGTTGATCTTGCGGCAGTGTACCACAATAGAACACATCGAGTGCGTACTCACGAGCCTGTGCTACGAGCGATTGAACGCGCGGCAGTCCCAGTTGCCAGATATCCAAGAAGGGCACTTCGTCCAGATAGGGCGATTTCTTACCATAGAGAGCGTACTGCAAGAGGGCTGATTTCTGCACAGCGGTACGTTTCTGGCGGGTTAGACGCGAGATGAACTCCGAACCCTTGACAGCATCGAGCTGTTTCTGCTCAAGGTACGGCATGAGGAGCTGACGAGAAACGAGGTTCATAATCTTGCTAAGGTTAGCATCCTCGCCCGAGACAGACACTGTGAAATACGAGTCGGAGCAGCCATAAGAAACCGATCCGCCGAGCTCAGCTACCTGCTGGTCAAAGTCTTTACCCTCGAGTTTCTTTTCACCCATGATACCTGCGTTCTCCATGAGCACGGTTGCGTACGGCAAGAGCGGCATCTCGTGTGCGCCGACACCATAACGGAGCGATAAACTGAACACGTCATTCTTGTCGTTCGGCGTGTAATGCAGTGTTACGTTCTCCGCGATCGTGCTTACCTGTACGTCGTTGAAGTTATTGAAGGTCTGCTTGAGTTCACCCTTCGGCAGCTTCTGGAAAGTCTCCGCGTAGGCGGTCTTCGCATCTTTTACCGGGTCAAGCGGTTTGATGTTCGGCTTCGGTAAGGTCTTTGCTTTCTGCGTCTTGGTGTCCTCATCGAACGAGATGGTCATGTACGGAGCATCGAAGTATTTCTTTGCTACACGTGCGATCTCCTCTTTGGTGAGGGCTTGGATCTTCTCGTTCTCAGTGAAGATATCATCTGTCGGTTTACCATAGGTAAAGGCATCAACGAGCGCATTCATCTTCGAAGCAGGACGCTCGCTCTGAATCTTCTCGCTCTGCGCGTAAAGACGTTTCACGTTAGCGATGAGTTCATCGTCGATCTGACCTTTTTTGATCTTGTCCACCTCTTTCATGATGATGTCCTTGGTAGCCTTGCCCGACTCATACATCTGCTGGTTCGCATCGTAGTACGGCACAGCCTCGATGATCAGACGTCCGGTGTTACGACGAGCGTCATTGAACACGCCTGCAAACTGCACGTCACCCTTGGTGTTGATCTTATCCAACAGACCTGTTGTTCCGTTGTAGAGCAATGCGCACACGAAATCCAGCACATCCTGATCGGGATCGCCTTCTTTGACACCCTGATAGATCCACGTCTCCATCGGGTTATAACCGAGGTTATAGTGCTTGGTCGGGTTGCCGGCAAAGGATACCTCCGGATAAGAAGGACGCTCCGGTAACTCTTTGGGCTCCAGACGCGAGAAGGTCTCGGCAATCATCGGCTTGGTGATCTCTGTATCGAAATCGCCGACGATGATAAGTGCCATGTTATTAGGCACATACCAGGTGTTGTAGAACTCAATCAGTTTGGACAGACGCGGGTTCTTGAGGTGCTCCGGAAGACCGATCACCTCGCGCTCGTACGGGCTACCTTTGTAGATATCCGCAAAGAGTTGGTTCTGCACTTGCGATGAAGGCTCGTTGGCGTACATATTGTACTCCTCGAACACGTTCTCCAGCTCCGCTTGGAAGGTACGGAAGACAGGGTTGATCAGACGATCAGAGAAGATCGTGAGCCAGCGGTACATCTCAGCAGCAGGGAACGAGTTGTGGTATGCTGTGAGGTCATAAGAGGTGTAAGCGTTCACACCCTCTGCACCGATGAGGTCGAGCATGTTGAAGAAGTCCTCCGTGGAAGAGATCTTCGCCTCACGCATAGAAACCTCGTTGATCTGCGTAGCGAGTTGTTCACGAACCTTGGGATCCTTTGCCTCGCTATACTGGTCGTAGAGCGCAATGATGGAATCATACATTGGTTTTTCTTTCTCCCAGTCGAGGGCACCGATACGCTGTGTACCCTTGAAGAGCATGTGCTCCAAATAGTGAGCAAGTCCTGTGTATTCAGCGGGTTCATCCACTGCACCGGCACGAACAACTACGTATCCGGTTACATCAGGCTGGTCGTGGTCTTCCCACAACATGACAGTGAGACCGTTGTCTAACTTGTACTCAGTCAGTCCCTCGCGGGTAAAAGCTGAGCAGATTGCGATGCTGCAAACGAGCAGCAGTGCGCTAAGTAGATACTTTTTCATTGTTGTTAATTATTTGAGTTAATTGTTTTGGTTACCATTCCAATAGTACTTTTCCGCATTGACCGCTGACCATAACGTCAAAGCCTTCTTGGAAATCTTCGAACTTAAAGCGGTGTGTAATGACAGGGCTGAGGTCGAGTCCGCCGAGGAGCATCTGCTCCATCTGGTACCATGTCTCCCACATACGACGTCCAGTGATGCCCTTGATCGTGAGGGCGTTAAAGATGACGTCGGACCAGTTAACCTGGGTGTCGGAGGGCAGGATACCGAGTTGGGCGATGTTGGCGCCTTTGTACATATGCTCAATCATATCGTTGAAGGCCGCAGGAGCACCGGACATCTCAAGGCCTACATCGAAGCCTTTGATACCGAGTTCTTCCATAGCGCCTTGTATCGTCTCGCCTTTGGAGCCATCGACGGTAAGCGTCGCGCCCATACGTTTGGCGATATCCAGACGGAGGGGATTGATATCCGTCACTACGATATGCTTGGCACCTGCATAACGGCATATTCCTGCTGCCATCGTACCGATGAGGCCGGCACCTGTGATGAGCACATCTTCTCCAAGCAGCGGGAAAGCCAAGGCCGTGTGGGTAGCGTTGCCGAAAGGATCCATGATGGCTGCGAAGTCATCGGGTATCTCGTCGCGCAGTTTGACAACGTTGGACTCGGGAATCGTGACATACTCGGCGAAGCAACCGTCCTTGCCCATGATACCGACAGAGATGGTGTTCTCGCACACATGTCCCATACCTCGGCGGCAGTTACGGCAGTGCCCGCAGGTGATATGTCCTTCGGCCGTGACGCGGTCACCCACCTTGAAGTTCTTGACACCGACACCTACCCAAGCTACTTCACCGACAAACTCATGCCCCATGGTGTAAGGCGGTTTGCAGTGCGCTTGACTCCATGCATCCCATTTATACATATGTAGGTCGGTACCGCATATTGCAGCTTTCTTGACCTTGATAAGGACGTCATTCACGCCCACTTCCGGCATCGGAACATCTTCCATCCAGATACCCGGCTCGGCATATCGCTTTACAAGCGCTTTCATTTATGATTTCAAATTTATGATTTATGATTTCAATACAGCAAGTTTCGTGCCAATCTTCGTAAAGGCTGCTATACATTTGTCGAGTTGCTCGCGTGTGTGGGCTGCAGAAACCTGTACGCGGATACGCGCTTGGCCCTTCGGCACAACAGGATAATAGAAGCCCGTGACATAGATACCTTCTTTCTGCAGCTCTGCCGCGAAGACTTGACTGAGTTTGGCGTCATAAAGCATGACTGCGCAGATAGCCGACTGAGTCGGCTTGATATCGAAGCCCGCCGCTTTCATGCGCTCTACGAAGTAAGCGGTGTTCTCGTGCAAGCGGTCTTGCAGTTCGTTCGAGCGAGTGAGGATCTCGAATGTTTTGATACCCGCAGCTGCAATCATCGGGGGGATAGAGTTCGAGAAGAGGTACGGACGCGAACGCTGACGAAGGAGATCTATGATCTCTTTGCGTCCCGTGGTGAAACCACCTACCGAGCCGCCGAAAGCTTTACCCAACGTACCGGTGATAATTTCTACTTTTCCGCGGAGGTTATAGAGTTCCGTGACACCATGTCCGGTCTTACCTACTACGCCGGCAGAGTGCGACTCATCCACCATGACGAGGGCGTTGTATTTCTTCGCCAATTCGTAGATCTTATCCAGCGGACATACATTTCCGTCCATGGAGAAGACACCGTCGGTCGCGATGATACGGAAGCGCTGTGCCTGAGCCTCTTTGAGTTTCTCTTCGAGGTCCGCCATGTCGCCGTTCGCATAGCGGTAACGTACTGCTTTACAGAGACGTACGCCATCGATGATCGACGCATGGTTGAGAGCATCAGAGATGATCGCATCCTCTTCGGTCAGCAGCGGTTCAAAGAGGCCACCATTCGCATCAAAACAAGCGGCATAAAGGATGGTATCTTCGGTACCAAAGAAGTCAGAAATGACGCGCTCGAGTTCTTTGTGGGTGTCCTGCGTACCGCAGATGAAACGTACCGAAGCCATACCGTAGCCGCGCTTGTCCATGCGGGCCTTGGCTGCCTCGATGAGCTCTTTGTTATCGGCGAGGCCGAGGTAGTTGTTGGCACAGAAGTTAATCACTTCTTGTCCGCCTTCCACTTGGATACCCGAACTCTGCGGCGTGATGATCACACGCTCGTTCTTATATAAGCCTGCTTCCTTGATCTCTTGCAAGGTCGCCTGCAGGTGTTTCTGAAAATCGTTGTACATAGATTTTTTTCGGTATAACGGTATACCGGTATAACGGGATACCGAAGTTTTTTTTAGATTATTCCCTGCTCTAACATAGCTTGTGCTACTTTCATAAAGCCGGCGATGTTAGCGCCTTTGACATAGTCAATATGTCCATCGGGTTGACGGCCGAACTTCACACACTGCTCGTGGATGGACTCCATGATATGGTGGAGACGGGCATCGACTTCTTCGGCTTTCCAACTGAGGTGCTCTGCGTTCTGGGTCATCTCGAGACCAGAGGTAGCTACACCACCTGCGTTGACGGCCTTACCCGGAGCAAAGAGGACTCCGTTATTCTGGAAGAAATGGATAGCGCCAGGTTGGCAACCCATGTTCGATACCTCGCAGCAACACCAACAACCGTTCGCTTTCAGTTCCTTGGCATCGTCCTCGGAGAGTTCGTTCTGGAACGCACACGGAAGGGCGATGTCACACGGTATCGACCATGCCTTCTTATCGGCTGTGAAGACGCACTCCTTCGGGAACTTATCCGCCATGTCTTGCACTTTATTGCGGTTCGACGCACGCATAACGAGCATGTAATCAATCATTTCTTTGGTGATGCCGTTCTTGATGGCTACGACACCGTCAGGACCGCTGATGGCTACCACTTTCGCGCCCAGTTCGATGGCTTTCGTTGCAGCGCCCCACGCCACGTTTCCGAAGCCGGAGATAGCAACCGTCTTCCCCTTGATATCCTTTCCTGCTTCATGGAGCAAGTGCTGGGTGAAATAAAGCGCTCCGAAACCGGTTGCTTCAGGACGAAGGATCGAACCGCCCCATGTCATACCTTTACCGGTGAGGACACCTGTATGATACTCGCGCGCGAGCTTCTGGTACATACCATTGAGGAAACCTATCTCACGACCGCCAACACCTACGTCACCTGCGGGGATATCCTGGTCGGGACCGATGCAGCGCCAGAGTTCGAGCATGAAGGCCTGGCAGAAACGCATGATCTCTGCGTCGGATTTGCCAACAGGATCAAAGTCCGAACCGCCTTTTGCACCGCCCATCGGCAGCGTCGTCAGCGCGTTCTTGAAGGTCTGCTCGAAGCCGAGGAATTTCAGCATTGAAGGTGTTACGGCGCGGTGGAAACGGAGACCGCCTTTATACGGGCCAATAGCGGAGTTAAACTGAACGCGGTAACCGAGGTTCGTCTGCACCTCACCTTGGTCATCAATCCACGTTACACGGAACGTAAAGATACGATCGGGCTCGACCATGCGCTCCACGATCTTCGCTTGCTCAAACTCAGGGTGCTGGTTATACACCTCTTCGATGGATTCAAGCACTTCTTGTACGGCCTGCAGATACTCTGCCTCGCCCGGATGTTTTGCCGCTAATTGCGACATAATTGTTTGTACTTTCATTGTTTTATGTGTTTTTCATTTTGTTGTTAAACCTTTGCGACTGCAAAGGTACTCAAAAAAAATGACATACGCAATAGTGTACGTCATTTTTTATAAAAAAATGCATCTTTTTTCTATTTTCCCGTGGAGACACCACCTCCGCCGCCGAGGCGGTTGAGCTCGTCCATATCGCCGACTTTACGTTGCTTGTGCTGCTGGTACTGACCGAACATCCAGGTGAGCGAGAACATTACGCGCTGTTGGCGGACCGTATTGCGGAACCAGCTCGCCTGTCCAGTAGGCATACCTTCCGTATTCGATGTGAATGAGAGTGAACGGGCCAGATCCTGCACATTGAGGTTGAAGATAAGGCCTTTTTTCATATAGGTCTTACGGACTCCGAAACTGAGGAAATACGTGCTACCCTGCCGGTCATAACCCGTTGTCATCGGGCTGGACCAGTTGCCGTCCAAGGTCAAGATCCAATCTTTTGGCAGATAGGAGGAGAGTGTACCGCCTACATAGCCGTAATGGTTTCTATTCTCATAGACCGGTGTGCCATCTGCATTCTTCTCGTAAGATTTGTTGATAAAGTGCAGCCAGCCGGCATTAACGGTAAGCGCGAGCCATGCGCCCTGCATCGACCGTGTACCATCCTCTGCCGTTACATACTTTGGAACCAGCGGCAGTTCAGTCAACGAGAGATTGCCGCCATGCGTCGTACAAGTACCGAAATTGCTCCACTGGATAGATCCCATACCATTGTCCAAAATCGTCACTTTCTGGGAGAACATATCCTGCGTATGGGCAAAATTAAAGGTCAGGTTCAAGTATTGCGTCCATGAGAAATGGAGTTCTACATCGTTATTAAACTCAGGCGTGAGTTCCGTGTTACCCTCTTGATAGCTATAGGCATCCACATAGGTCCGGAAGGGGTTCATCATCCAGTAATTCGGGCGCTTGATACGTCGGGTATAGCTGGCACTGACCGCTATCGGTTGCTGCAGTTTGCCAAGCGGCTTGGTCGTATAGCCTACATACACCGTCGGGAAGGGATCGAAATACGATTTCCTAGTCACTTTATCCGCACTTATCCAGGCACCGTAACTATACGTATATTCGCCACGCAGACCAAGTTTGACAGACCAGTGTTCGCCAAACTGTTTGCCGACAGATATATAGGCGGCGGCCACATGTTCGTCATAACGGAAAGCACTCGTGTCCGTCGGAATAGGAAAGTCATTCCGCGTGGAATCCGTGAGCATATAGTTGTTCGTTGAAGAGAGGCCGTACTTGACGCCGCACTCAATCATACCAGTCTGCCAAAACTTCGTTTGGAAGTCCAGTTTCGCACTATAGATATCTACGATCTGGCGGCTGTTGATATGCAAGCCGAGTACCGTATTTCCCTCATAGGGCTTGTCATAACGCGTCACCTGGTGATTAATAGAACCATTATTATACCGGTTATAGTCCACGTTAACCGTCAACTCGCGTTCCAAAGCCTCCGAGAAAGTGTGGGTATAGTTGAGGTTCGCGGTGTGCTGAGGTGCTTTCAGCCGGTTGCTCGATTCCGTAATGCTATTGATCGTATCGGTCGGTCCGTTGATATTCGCATAATTACGGCCGGGCATAATTCTCTGATGCACATCCATATAAGGAACCTGCAGGATAAAGCCCAATGTATTGAGCGAGTCGATATACCAGTCATTACCCACCTTGAGCATATAGTACTGGAAGTCCAAATTGTAGCCAGAGATGGAGTAGTTCTCCAACAACGGCGTCTTGCGGTAGGTCTCCAGGTCGATATCGTTCTGCGCAAAGACCTGCGTCAACTGGCCAAAAGTGTAGGTCTTCTCTCCACGGTAGTTGAGGTTGAGCGACACCATGTCCATCTGCAGCCAGCGTTTCACATCGCCAAAATACATGCCGCCATATCCGGCAGAGAGCATTCCGTTCAGGCCCTTCATCATGTTACGCTTGGTCTTGATGTTGATGATACCTCCCGACCCAGAAGCGTCGTATTTGGCAGAAGGGTTAGAGATGATCTCTATCTTCTCAATGGTGTTACCATCCGTACCGTCAAGCATCGCTTTGAGTTGCTGCCCGGAGAGGTACGAAGGTTTACCGTCTATCCAAATCTCCACCGCCTTGCCGTTTACCGTGATGTTGCCATCCTTGTCAATACGGACTCCCGGAGAGCGGCGAAGGATATCGTTACCGTTCGAACCAGCTGATAAGGGCGAAGCACTGACGTTGACGACGAGTTTGTCCATCTGGCGCTCGATAAGCGGTTTCTTGGCTTTTACTTCCAGTTCCTGGAGACGCTCTGTTTCTTCGCGCATGACAAAGTCCGGCCCGCCGAAAGCTGTATGATAGCCCACATACGAGGCCTGAATGATATACTTGGGAGCATTAAACTCTACCTCGTACTTACCATCGTCATCGGTGATAGCGCCCGTTATCAGCGTCGAGTCCTGCGACAAAACTGATATCGTCACAAAGGGCATCGCGTCACCTTTTGCATCGATGACCGAGCCTTTGATGGTTGCCGCCGACAAATGGGCAGCTAACAACAAGAAAATTCCTAATAAAATCTTTTTCATATCTTTACCATTTTCTTTATTGATACACGGTTTAGAAAAAGGTTACACCTAAATCTGTTGCAAAAGTACTGCTTTTTGTCGATATACAATATGAAAAAACGGACATTTGTACATTTTTATGCAAAAAAGACAGAGAAATCGGGGGTTAGCGGTATTCCTACCATGCGAAAATGACTCGGGGAGACGCAACCCATCTGCTGAAACTCGAGCGCCATATGACTCAAGTCATAGTAACCATGTTCTAGTGCGATGGACATTAAGTCGATCGGCTTGCCGGTTGCAGCCTGACGCTGCATCGCTTGGAGTGCTTTGTGAAAACGTCTTAGGCGCACAAACTGCTTGGGCGGGATACCGACGTAGGTGCGGAACACGCGTAAGAACTGCCGTTCGCCCAGACAGGCCACCGAAGCCATCTCTAAAGCCGACATATTGCCTTTTACCGCGTCGCACGCTGCAACCACTTTCCGAACACGCGTATAGTTGGTATCCTCTTTATGTGGCAGATGGCCTAAGAAAAAAGCGTCTAACAAGGGCGCTATCTCCTCTGCTTTGGGGGTACTTTTGAAGATACGATCTAACTGCATCAAGCCCTCGTCGCCATACTCAACGGCCGTGAGCACCTGGCCGGACAACTGTTGTAAGTCGATGCCTAACAACGCATGCATGGCACCAGGTTCAAAATCCAACAACATGCCTTCAAACCAGCCACTGAGTGTCGTCAGACCGATCGTTGTCTGGTTAGCTCCCAACAACGTAAGTCCCTCCGAATGCACTCCGTTGATGTCCACCTCCGTGTTACGCATGAACACAAAACTACCGTAGTTAGGCAGCAGGGGTTGCACATGCTTGCCGTTCACAAAACGCGGATCGTCCGCCGGTGGAGCCATCGTATCCGTCGAGCCCTCCGCGCGCACGAACACATAACGCGTTATATAAGGTCGCAAGGACTCTGTCGGTTGAATGATCTCGAAAAACATTATTTTTTACGCAAATAGATAAAGAACGTCGTGCCCTTATCGGAGGTTTCGAACTCTATTCGTCCACCGGATCCTTCTACAATACGCTTGGAGATAGCAAGGCCGAGACCGTTTCCGTTGGACTTAGTGGTGAAGTTCGGACGGAAGATCTTCTCTTGCACATCCGCCGGGATACCGGGTCCGTTATCGGAGATGGATATCTGCATCTCGCGGTCGGAGTAGAGCGCATTGAGCGTGACGATGATATCGCCATCTTTCTGTTCCTCGAGCGCCTGAATGGCGTTGCGGATGATATTGACAAAGACTTGCGAGATCTGCTCCTTGTCCGCCAAGCCCATGACGCCAGAGTCTGCGCCCACATAACGGATAGGTATCTGCTCGTCGTTCGCCCGCTGGAGGGTGATCACATGCGAGAGTTTTTCGGCCACATCGACTTCCGCCGTCACCACTTCAGGTTGTTTGGCGAAGGTAGAGAAGGACTGCGCGATATGGGCTAAGTTATCGATCTCTGATATCAACATCTGTGTGGTCTTCTCAAAATAAGCGTCAAATTGGTCCGTACCGCGCTTGAGTTGGAGCTTCTGGACGGATAGTTTCATTGGCGTTAAGGGGTTGTTGATCTCGTGCGCAATCTGCCGCGCCATCGTTCGCCAAGCGCTCTCGCGTTCGGCTTTCGCCAACTGTTCTGCGCTCTCCTCTACCCTATCTACCAGCACGTTATAGCGCTCTACCAAAGCCCCGAGCTCATCGTGATACGGGTAGTCGATATGGTTGTTCTTCGCACCGATCTCAAAATGTCGCATTCTGTCCGTCAACATCGAGATAGGAGCTGTCATGCTTTTGGCGGCCGCGAAAGCAAAGAATAGCGCCAAGAGCAGCACGATGATATACGGCGGTAACAGACGCACCAGCAAGGCATCTATCTGGGCGTTGCGGTACTGTTCGCTCAGGAAATACGGTACTGCGATGTAACCGATCGTCACAAACGAGCCGTTATGGAAGGGTATATAGGAAACCAAGTACGGGTGCGACGCTATCTGCTCGTAGCAGACAATTGTATGTTCTTGGTTGAACAGAGCCTCAGGAGACATGCGCCGCGAGAGCAGGCCGCTGTTGAACAATACCGGCGAAGACGAGGCCAGCAGTTCGCCATTCAGGCCATAGACATGGATGTCTTGATTCATGTCGTAGCCCAAGTCATGCAGGTCGATGGACAAGCCCTGTGCCTGAGATGCACTCAACGAGACGTCCCAATAATAGAGCGAGCGCAGGTACGACTGGATATACTCCGACCTCATCTGCAGGTCATGACGTTGATGCTCCTCGTTGGTCGTTCGTACATAACGAATCGACATGAAGAAGATATAGATGAACACCGCCAAAACCGGCGTGAGGATGATATACATGATACGCGTCGAGAGGCGCATGTTACGCACACCGCGGTTTCGGATAAGGCCAATGAGCAGACACAAGACGACCAGGCCCAGCAGCACATGACACAAGATGAAATACGGTCGGGAAGTAGCGTAGGGCTTGGTGTTTGACTCCAACAAGCGCCTAAACGAGAAGGTCTGCGAAGCAATGGTGTTGATGTCCGTAAAGTCCTCCAACTCCGTATAACTGAGCGGCAACACGGTCAGTACGTTATAGGTCCCCGCTCGCGTCCAACGAGTCAGCGCCTTCGCATTGCTGAACGTCTTCTCGCGCCACACGTCATATACGGTCAGATAGACTGCGTCCGAAGCCAGCCTGTTGGATGACCAATAAACCATCTGCTGTGCGTCAAAGACATAAAACAGCACATCGTCCTTTTCTTCCGCTATCGAACGTATCGTGTCCAGCGGTGCGTTACGATTCAATGCTTCGCATAGAGCGGTTGTCTTAGCTTCTGCTTGAGCCTGCAATTTCGCCGTACGCTTTACCTCTGCTTGTTCGCTCTTACAACTCGACAAGAGCACTATCAGCAAACAAAGGCCTATATATCTCAGTGCTTTTTTCATTTCCGGCTACAAAGGTACTGCTTTTTTTTGATATGACCAAATATTTATACAAAAAAAGGACACTACTCGTGTCCTTGTGTGTCCCCCGAGAGGCTCGAACTCTCGACCCACTGATTAAGAGTCAGTTGCTCTACCAACTGAGCTAGGGAGACATGTAAATCTCAAAAGCGGGTGCAAAAGTACTGCTTTTTTTTGACATGACCAAATATTTTTGCAAAAAAATGCATTTATATGGTCATTTTTTTAGTTACAGGCTTTCAGCAAAGCGTTCGGCCTCGTCAATTTGGTCGATTTTTCCCACGTCCATCATTCGATAGTTGGCGGGGACGTAAGCTTGTAACGACACCTTATTCATACAATGCAGATAGAATTCTATAAGGGAGAATTTCTCTTTCGGATAGTGCTGCAACAAGGCCAACACCTCCGGGCTTAGTATCTGCAAGCCGCTAAAGGCGAGGTGTCTTCCGTCACGACCTTTTATTTCACCGGTAGCGATATTTGTCCAGCCACAGAGCGTATTCTGCTCGTCAAAACAAAGATAACGCTGGGTCTGGCGATCTGAAACAACGAGTTGAGAGATACCCGTCTGTTCATACGTGGCTATCAAGGCATTGAGGTCTATATTGGAGAGGATATCCACATTGCTAGCAAGTATAGGTGTATGGCGTAAGGTGTACGGTGTAAGAGCTTTTCTGAGGCCTCCGCCGGTATCAAGGAGCAGGTCTCGCTCGTCGGAGATGACGATGTTGCAACCCCACCCTTCGTTCGCACGCACAGCTTCAATGATCATATCCGGAAAATGATGGACGTTAACGATGATATCCGTGATACCTGCATCCCGCAGTTTTTCTACTTGCCATTGCAGCAACGACTTACCGGCCAGCGGCACAAGTGCCTTTGGCATCGTATCCGTCAAGGGTTTTAGGCGTGTACCCAAACCTGCTGCAAAAATCATCGCTTTCATAACTGTTTCTCTATGCCTCGTTCCCGATGAACCAGATGAATACGCACATCGTATTTCTCTTGGAGATGCTTGGACAACTGTTCGGCACAATAGACAGAACGATGTTGGCCGCCTGTGCAGCCAAAAGAAACTTGTAAATGCTCGAAATCCCGCTCAATAAACCGCGCCACATGGTGGTCCACCAAAGCATACACAGACTCCAAGAATGTCAGTATCTCGCCGTCCTTCTCCAGAAAGTGTATCACCGGTTCGTCCAAGCCCGTCAAGGACTTGTATTCATCGTACTTACCGGGGTTATGGGTACCACGGCAGTCGAAGACGTATCCGCCTCCGTTACCCGACTGATCCACCGGCACACCTCGCTTAAACGAGAAGGAGTAAATCGTTACTAAGAGCATACAAATAAGGATATTCGTTTTGTAATGGGACAAGGATATCGTTCAAGTTTCGCAAGGCAAGCGGTATCGACTCCAAGAAGTGCGGCTTGCGCTCAAAATAGCCTCTATAACCGTAAGCACCTAAGACTTGCAGCGTCCGAAGCAACACAAAATGCGGCAGAGCTTTCTTCCAATGGAAAATGGAAAATGGAAAATGGTAAGTATTACTCAGTTTTTCCATCTCGTCCAGATAGGCTGCTATCAACTGCTCTCTCAGTTCGGGTGTAAAGTTGGCTTTTGCTTGCCAGAGGAAAGAAGCTACATCGTACTGCGTAGGGCCTCTTCGGCCGCCCTGGAAGTCAATGAAATACGGCTGTTCATCTTTGATCATGACGTTACGGCTCTGGAAGTCACGATACAGGAACGTATCAGCAGGCTGCGCAAGGATGACTTGTACGATCTTATCAAACTCGTCCTCCAGTTTTGGCTCGGAGAACTCGATCTTCGTGCCCTTCAGGAAGCAGTACTTGAAATAATTGAGGTCCCACCGTATTGCCCTCTCATCCATTGCGGGTACCGGAAAACAGATCGTCCAATTGAAGTCCTTCGCGCCTTCTATTTGTACATGCGCGAGCGCGCGCATTGCGCGCTCTAATAATAAGGTATTGTCCAGATGGTCGAAGAGGATCGTGTCGCCTAAGTCCTCTTGCGTATAACTCATCTCATCCTCACTGACCCAATAGACTTCCGGAACTGGTAGTCCCAGCGAACGAAAATGCCGCGCCATATAGATAAACGCACGATTCTCGTCCTTGTTCGTTCCCTGTACGCGGATGACACTTCGACCCGTCTCGTCCGTCTCCCGCGTATAAATCCTATTTGAACCTTGCTGTTTTAGCATCTAAACTGAAGGGCGTTATGCAGACAAGTCACCTTACACGGTCCGATGAAATTCTCCAATATACCATCTGCCTCTATCAGGATATGTTTTTTGTACGAAATAGTTATCTCTTTACCCACGATAGGATAAACGAACGGCAACTCGGTTAGGCGACCGTTATAGAGTTTGGGAAGTGCCGCAATAATCTGTTTGAAGGTCGGTTTCTTAATAAACATCGTATGAAAGACACCATCTTGCGGGTCTGCCTCGGGGTTCTGACGGATACCGCCGCCAGAGAAAGGACCGTTACCGATATTCATTGTGAAGAGTCGGTCGTCCACCGCTTGCTTGCCGTCCACCGTCAGTACCATGTGCTGTGCTTTATGTTGCACGATCGCGGCAATGAGGCCGAACAAGTAATTGACGTGGTGTGAACCGATATAGTACTTCAAGGCCTCCGCTTTCTTGCAACAGAGCGGGTCCACTCCAAAGCCGACTGAGTTAATGAAATAACGGTGATGCTCGATGTTATTGCGCCAATAAGTGACACAGCCGATATCTATCGGATGTCCTTCGCCCTCAAAGAAACGGCGCAGACTCTCTTTGTGCTTCTTGGTCAAGTTCCAAAACCGCGCCCAGTCATTACCCGTACCACGCGGCATAAGGCCCACCTGTATCTGCGCGCGCTGCTCAGGGGTGAGGGTCGAACGCATGATACCGTTGATGGCTTCCGACAACGTACCGTCGCCGCCAAGGATAAGAATCTCATTGTATCCTTTCTCCACTAACTCGCGCGCTAACTCGATGGCGTGACCGGCATATTTGGTCACACGATACGCAAAAGGTTCATGACGTTTACGAAGCAACTTCCACAGATAAATGCGCTGCGCACGGAAGTAACTCTTGCCCGATTTGGGATTAATAATGATTCCTAACATGGTATTAAAGCACAAATACGGGTGCAAAGATACAACAAAAAAATGACATACGCAAATTCGTATGTCATTTTTCTTGCTTTTTACCTCATATAGAGGGTTTAATCACTTGAAGAACTCCTGTACTTTCTCATTCAGTACGATTTCTTCCTGGAAGATGTAAGCGCCCGTTTTAGGAGACTTAACCATCTTGATGCACTTAGAGTGCGCACGTCCGGAGTTACCCGTTTGCAGTGTTGCGACCGCTTTCTTTGCCATAGTTCTAAGCCTTTCTAATTAGGGGTTAATTACTTAATCTCTTTATGCAGCGTGTAACGCTTCAAATAGGGATTGTACTTCATGAGCTCCAAACGATCAGGAGTGTTCTTGCGGTTCTTGGTAGTAATGTAGCGAGACATTCCCGGAACACCGCTGGCTTTTTGCTCTGTGCACTCAAGGATTACTTGAACGCGGGCTTCTTTTACTTTCTTTGCCATTGTTTAGCTCCTTTCGTTAAAAGATAATGTTGATGTAGCCTTTCGCAGCTGCCTGTTTGAGGGCATTGTTCAGACCAATCTTGTTAATCGTTCTCAGACCGGCGGCACTCACGTCCAACACGATCCATGCATCTTGTTCTACCCAGTAGAACTTGCGGCGGAAAAGGTTCACATCGAACGTCCTCTTAGTGTGACGTTTCGAGTGCGACACATTGCAACCGCCCATGGCACTCTTGCCTGTAATTTGACAAATTTTTGACATTGTAGTATATATTTTATATTTATTTCAAATTCGGGCATTTTTCGCATTTCTACACGAAAAAGCGTGCAAAGGTACTGCTTTTTTTTGACATGACCAAATTTTTTTATAAAAAAAAGCAAAATTTTTTCAATTTTATTTGTATATGTGCATTTTTTGTTGTACCTTTGTCCCGAAATTAGAAAATCAGTATGCAATATAGCATTAAAGACGTTTTTTATCCTAAGTTATTCACCACGCTGCGCAACTACAGTCGTGCGCAGTTCGGTCAAGATGCGCTCGCAGGTATCATCGTCGGTATCGTAGCTATCCCTCTTGCTATCGCTTTCGGTATATCGTCGGGAGTGGGTCCGACGGAGGGTCTGGTGACTGCTATCATAGCGGGTCTGTTGATCTCCCTTTTCGGAGGTAGTAAAGTGCAGATAGGCGGACCGACCGGTGCCTTCATCGTCATCATCTACGGTATCATTCAGCAGTACGGTCTCGCTGGCCTGACGCTGGCTACCATTATGGCAGGTATCTTGCTCATTATCATGGGCTTTGCGCGTTTTGGATCAGTCATCAAGTTCGTGCCTTATCCTGTGATCGTAGGTTTCACAGCCGGTATTGCGCTGACCATTTTCTCGACTCAAATGAACGATTTCTTCGGGCTCGGACTAACCGATGTACCGGCGAACTTTGTGGATAAATGGATATACTATTTTGCGCATTTTAACGTCAATTGGTGGGCGCTGGGTATAGGTGCTTTCTCGCTGTTTATTTGTATCTTCACGCCGAAGATCACCAAGCGTATCCCGGGTTCATTGGCCGCCATCATCTTCGCGACTTTTGCGGTGTGGGTGCTTAAGACATACGCACCCGCTTCTTGGGGTATAGCAACGGTGCAAACGATCGGTGATCTCTATGAACTGCCGCATGGCATCCCGGCTCCGCATATGCCGAATATGGAACTGGCAGAAGGCGAATCGTTCTTTACGATGGTGCAGAAACTTTTCCCATCCGCGTTCACGATCGCGATGTTAGGCGCTATCGAGAGCCTCCTCTCTGCCATGGTAGCGGATGGTGTAATAGGCGACAGGCATAACTCCAATACCGAATTGATTGCACAAGGCGTAGCGAACGTTGTCGTTCCTTTCTTCGGTGGTATCCCCGCCACAGGCGCTATCGCACGTACGATGACCAATATTAATAACGGCGGACGTACGCCTGTGGCAGGTATCATACATGCAGTGGTACTGCTGCTCGTGCTGCTATTTTTAGGTCAACTCGTCGGTCTAATACCGATGTCATGCCTCGCAGCAGTACTGATCATGGTGGCTTACTCCATGTCGGGTTGGAAGACCATCGTGGGCCTTTTCAAACACCGAAACCGCGACTTCTGGGTACTGCTCGTCACTTTCCTACTCACCGTTATTTTCGACCTTACGGTCGCAATCGAAGTGGGTCTGTTGCTGGCGATGGTACTCTTCCTCATGCGCACCAACGAGCAAACACATATCCGTACGCTTCATAACGAGATAGACCCCAACGAAGATACCGACGTGCAGTCTAATCTCGACCACCTCACGATTCCCGAGGGTGTCGAAGTATATGAGATCGATGGCCCGTATTTCTTCGGTATCGCCAACCGTTTTGACGAGATCATGTTGCACGTCTCCGGCGAGAAATATCCGATACGTATCATTCGGATGCGTAAGGTGCCGTTCGTGGATGCGACGGCTATGCATAACTTATCGATGCTTATCCAACGTTCTCATAACGAAGGCATTACCATCATCCTCTCAGGTGTGAACGATCATGTTCACAAACAACTGATGCAGGGCGGTATCGAGCAACAGATGGATCCGCATAATATATGCGCGAACATCCACTTTGCCCTCCGCCGCGCCGAAGACTTGCTGACAATGAAGAATGAAGAATTAAGAACAAAAAAATAATTTATCTTTTTATTAACCCTAAAAAATTCAACACTATGGTAAAGAAATTTATTTGCCCGATCTGCGGCTATGTTCACGAAGGTACTGAAGCTCCCGAGCGTTGCCCGCAATGTAAACAAATCGTAGAATGGAAAGTGGCTTCCGACGACAAACTGAACTTCGTTTGCGAGCATGTACTCGGCGTTGCTAAAGACGTGAAAGACCCGATCATTGCCGAAGGTCTCCGCGCACACTTCATCGGTGAGTGCACCGAGGTAGGTCAATACCTGGCTATGGCTCGTCAAGCTGACCGCGAGGGCTATCCGGAGGTAGCAGAAGCTTTCCGCCGCTATGCATTCGAAGAGGCAGACCATGCTTCCCGTTTTGCTGAACTGCTCGGTGAGATTGTTTGGGACACCAAGACCAACCTCGAGAAACGTATGCTCGCTGAGTCCGGCGCTTGCGAAGACAAGCTGAAGATCGCTAAACGTGCGAAAGAGTTGGACCTCGATCCGATTCACGACACCGTACACGAGATGGCACGCGACGAAGCTCGTCACGGTAAAGGTTTCGAAGGTCTCTTCAAACGCTATTTCAGCAAATAATCCCTCCCCCCACCACAAGATCGTCGTCATAGAGCACGACGGACTGACCGGGAGTGATACCCCAGACGGGAGTTGCAAACAGAAGGCAATTCCCGTCTATCTTTTTGACAGGCACGGCTTGGCTGCGGTAACGTACTTTGGCAGTGATCTGAGATACCGGGATACCGGAATATCGGGATACCGCAGGTTCAAACTTCAGCTCTGTCGCGTACATGTCATCGTTTGTGCCGAGAGTGATACGGTTCGTAGCAGCATCGATATGCGTGATATACGCCGGGTGACCAAGGGCTATACCGAGTCCCTTGCGCTGACCGATGGTATAATTGACGTAGCCTTCGTGGAGGCCTAAGACCTTGCCTTCCGTGTCTACGTACTCGCCCGCGCGCACGCGCTCCTTATAATCGGGTACGTTCGCGCGTAAGAAAGCACGGTAGTCATCGTCGGGAATAAAACAGATCTCTTGGCTCTCTTTCTTGACCGCCAATTTCTCGTATCCGTGTTGTCGCGCTATCTCGCGAACTTGATCTTTGGTATAGTCGCCTAAGGGAAAAATCGTACGACGAAGTTGCTCTTCGTTTAGTCGCCAAAGAAAATACGTCTGGTCTTTCTTGGTGTCTGCCGCAGTGCGTAAGAACACCTTTCCGTCCCGCTCAGCAATACGGGCATAGTGTCCGGTAGCGATATAGTCACAGCCCAGCTCGTCCGCCAGACGCAGCATCTCGCCCCATTTGATGGTGCTGTTACATAGCACACAGGGGTTGGGGGTTCGTCCTGCCATGTACTCGTCAATGAAGTTCTGTATTACGCAGCGCCGGAAGGTCTCACGGAAATCGACTATATGATGCTCAAAGCCCATCTTCTCGGCATTTCGTTTCGCCTCCATAATCGAGTCTATCGTGCAGCAACCTTTTTCTTTGGCGAGGCAGGACTCCTTCATGGAGTCGTAGGTGCGGAACGTGACACCCACCACTTCATAGCCCTGCTCCAACAGAAGCATGGCACTCACCGTAGAGTCTATACCGCCCGACATTCCGAGAAGCACTCTGTGCTTATTTGTTATTTGTGATTGGTGATTGGTCATTTAGGCTTGCATATCGACGAGTTTGGTATAATAGCCGCCAAGGGCATAGAGTTCGTCATGTGTACCGCGTTCAACGATACGTCCTTCGTGCAGCACGCAGATGAGGTCGGCGTGACGGATAGTGGAAAGACGGTGCGCTACAACAAGCGTTGTACGGGCTTGCATGAGATGCTCGAGTGCTTCTTGTACGAGCCGCTCGGACTTGGTATCCAATGCGGACGTGGCTTCGTCCAAAACGAGTATCGGCGGGTTCTTGAGGATGGCCCGTGCGATAGAGAGTCGTTGGCGCTGTCCGCCGGAGAGACGGCTTCCGCGATCACCTATGACGGTATCGTATCCGTCCGGCATCAGTTCAATGAACTCATGTGCGTTCGCTATCTTCGCTGCTTGTTCGGCTGCCTCCCGCCAGGTTAGACCATTCGGTGCGGGCTGTGTGGTGTCGACACCGAAGGTGATGTTGTTATAGACCGTATCATTGAACAGGATCGGCTCCTGGCACACGATACCCATCAGGCTGCGCAAGTCATGCGTCGTGAAACGACGTATATCGATACCGTCTATTGTCACTGCGCCCTGCTGCGGGTCATAGAAACGCGGCAAGAGGTCCGTGAGGGTGGTTTTTCCGCTACCCGACTGCCCGACGAGGGCGACCGTCTTGCCTTTCGGTATCGTGAGTTCGATATCGGTCAACACGGGTCTATCGGACTGATAAGCAAAGAAGAGGTGTTCAAATACAATCTGCTCTTCAAAACGAATCGGCAGCGGTTGAGCGGGTTCAAGGATATTAGACGGTGTATTGAGTACTGTGTCTATACGCTCGAGCGATGCCTGACCTCGGCGGATACCGTACGCGGCTTTGCTCAGGTCTTTCGCGGGGTTGATGATCGAATAGAAGATCACCAGATAATAGATGAAGGTCGAAGCGTCTATCGTGGAGTGCTCCCCCAGAATAAGCAAACCTCCGAACCACAGAATCAGAGCTATCAGGGCTGTACCAAGGAACTCGGATAGCGGGTGAGCCAGGTAATAACGACGGTTTATACGGTTGAAGGTTGCACGGGTCGCATTGATAAGGGTTGCAAAACGTGCTCGCAGTTTATCCTGCGCATTGAAGCCCTTTACCACACGCAATCCCAAGAGCGTCTCGTCAACCGACGAGAGGATCTCTGCGTTCTGTTCCTGTCCCTTTGTCGAAGCTCGCTTGAGGCTACGACCGATACGGCCGATGAAGAAGACCGCTACAGGCATCAGGATCAAGACAAAAAGCGTCAGTTGCCAGGAGATAACAAAGAGCGTCACTAGATAAACGAGAATCATGATCGGGTCTTTGAAGAGGATATCCAAAGCCGACATGATGGACGACTCGACTTCGTTGACATCATTCGTCATACGCGACAGCACATCGCCGCGACGCGCCTGAGTGAAATACCCCATCGGGAGCGACAGTATCTTATCGTATAGTTGTTGTCTGAGGTCTCGTAGCACGCCCGTACGGATAGGCACCATGAAGTAATTTGCCAGCCATGCCGCACCACATTTGAGGGCTGTCATCAGCACGAGGAAGAGTCCCAGCCAGAGCAACACTACACTCGCTCCATGCACAGCTATCTGGTCGTTGAGCAGGCAGTACATGTTCGTTCTCAGCGCTGCAATCGTCTCCTGCAGACCGCTCACCGCGGCGAGATCCACTCGCTGCACGTCCACGGACGTCAGACCAAAGAGGATGCGCAACACGGGAATGATCGCGGCGAACGAGAAAAGCGAGAGCACGGTAGAGAGGAGGTTGAACAGGATATTCAACACCATCAACCCTCTATAGGGCGGCACAAAACGCCGGAGAATATGTAGCATATTACCTTTGGACATTTTCCTTCACGTAATTCAGTATTTTCCGGTCAAAGGGTTCGCTAGGCGAACAGAAACGCACCTGTACCGGCAGGGCGATAAGGCGTTTGCCTTGCTCACGAAGTCGATCCACCAAGGCTGTCGTACGCAGACGCTGGATATCTTTTTCCGTCGTCAACACAAAGTCAAAGTTCTTTGCCCGCTCCATAATATCGTCGATATCTTCGGGCTTGTACTGATAATGGTCTCGATAAGCCATCAACTCCGCCTGAGGGTATTTTGTGCGCACATAGTCCAGCATGTACTGTGGCTGCGCGATACCACAGAGTACCAAAGGTATACCTTCCTGCTCCATAGGCGCATACTCGAGGCCGGCAAAATGCAGTTGCTGGTAAGAGGGAAGACGAAGTCTGTTGTCCACCACCCGCATGTCTATCGGTCGGATCGTATCCGGACACTTTGTCACCACCACTATATCCGCCTTGAGTGCCCGCGATGGCAGGTCGCGCAACGTGCCCCATGGTAACATATGGTCATCGATATAGAGGTGGTCGTACGGTGTGAGGAGAATCGTCATTCCGCAACGAATAGCGCGGTGCTGCATGGCGTCGTCCAGGAGGATGACATCGAGCTGCTCCACCTGTCGTTTCAACTGCTTGGCGCCCCGGACACGACTCTCGCAGACCGCGATCGGTACATCAGGGAACTTACGGTGAAGTTGCATCGCCTCGTCGCCTATCGTAGCAACCGTCGAAGAGGTGTCGGCCATCACAAAACCATGTGTCTTGCGTTTATAGCCCCTTGAGAGAACGGCCGGGTGGTAACCCTCGGCCAACAAAAGCCTCAGCAGGTACTCTACCATCGGCGTCTTACCCGTTCCCCCCGCCGCAAGGTTACCCACACAAATAGTAGGTACCCCCACACTGGCAGAGGGCAGCAGATGTTGGTTGAACAGCAAATGACGTATCGCCACTCCTACTGTGTACAGCCAACTCAGCGGTATGGTAATCAGTTTGATCACTTAATCGTCACTTCCGGCATCAGAGCCATGATGCGCGCTTTGGTGCAGAACTCACGCAACTTAAGAATCAGTTTCTCCTCGTCGGTCTTGTTATCAAACGACTTCAAGATCTCCTCCCACGGGTCTTTCACCTCCGGATAGTACACTACTCTGTAGTTCTCCAAATTGGCCAAAGCAACGGCTTTGTCTATCGCGTTGTCAATATGACCAAGTTCGTCCACGATACCGATCTCTTTACCTTTGAAGCCTAACCACACACGTCCTTCGCCGATGGACTTGATGTAGTCCTGGCTAACGTGACGGCCTTCGGCACAGCGGCGGGTGAACAGGTCATAACCGCGCTCAATCATGTCTTGCATCAACTGATGCTCAGCCGGGTTCATGCCATTATACATCATGTTGACCTCCATATCGGAGTGCTTGTTCGTGCTAACGCCGTCCATATCGAGGCCCACTTTCTCACGCAGTTTCTTGACGTTAGGGATCGTACCGAAGATACCGATGGAACCGGTGATAGTAGTCGGCTCTGCGAAGATATAGTCTGCACCGCAGGAGATGTAATATCCACCCGAAGCGGCGTAGTCACCCATCGAAACGACAACAGGGATACTATCGGCTTTGAGGTTCTGAACAGCGTGCCAGATCTGCTCGCTGGCGTCAGCCGAACCACCCGGGCTATTGACGCGAAGGACAACAGCCTTGACGTCTTTGTCCTTGCGAATCTTCTTGATTTGTTTAACGACCTTCTTACCTACGATACCATCGTTACCGTCTTCATAGATCTGACCTTCCAGATAGAGCACCGCCACTTTGTCTTTCGCCTTTGATTTCGGACGATCTACGCAAGCCAATTTACCGGTCGTAAGCAGGTGATAGTCTTTTGTGCCGGCGAACACACGCAAGAGCGAGTCCATGTCTTGCTGATAAATGATCGTATCTACGAGCCCTGCCTCGAGGTTAGCCTCAGCCGACTGAATACCCATAAAGCGGTCAGCCAGCGCGTCGAGTTGAGCGGGAGTGAGGTGACGTGCTGCACCTACGGCCGTCTTGTACTCGTCCCATATACCAGCCAAATACTGCTCGGTCTGCAGACGATCGGCGTCCGACATCGAGGTACGGAAGAAAGGCTCCACAGCCGACTTGAACGTACCAACCTTGAGAATCTGCATCTCCACGCCTATCTTCTCCATCGCGCGAGTATAGTACATCTTCTGCGCCGTTAGACCATTCCAGGACACAGCGCCCGTCGGGTCCAGACAGATACGGTCCGCTACCGAAGCGATATAGTAGTTCGTCTGACCGTAGTTCTTAGCCGAAGCAATAATCCACTTACCACTGGTCTTGAAGTCGATCAGCGCATCACGGATCGCTTTCGCATTCGCAGGAGCGGTACTCAACTCTGCTCCGTCGATCCAGATACCCAGGATCTTGTCATCGTTCTTCGCCAGGCGGATATTGCTTAAGATATCGTCCAATCCTACAGTCTCCTGCTGGCCGGCATAACTGCTGTACGGCACTGAGCTCATTAGGTCTGCAAAAGGATTCTCCTTCTGGCCTTGCTCCACCAGCGTACCCTTCATCTCCAGACGATAAACGGTCTTGTCTTGCAGTGTGACCTTCGAGGACGAGAAAGTATCTCCCAGAATCCATCCAAGGATAGCGCTACAGATGAAATACACAGCAAAGAAGATGAGACAGCCGCCGAGGCAACCTACTCTACGACGTGGACGAGCCTGCGGCTCTGCTTCCACTACATTTCTACGATAAAAAATCATAACTATTCTAATTTTAAGTTAAACGTCATTCTATGGTAAGGCGTGACGCCGTATTGTTTGAGTGCTGCATAATGTTCGGCAGTCGGATAGCCTTTGTTGTTGTCCCAGCCGTATTGCGGATATTCCTCATGCAGTCTCAGCATATAATCGTCGCGATAGGTCTTGGCCAGCACACTTGCCGCGGCTATTGACATATATGTTGCATCACCATGGACCACCGTGTGAGCGGGTACCTCTAACAGTTCGCCTTCGGGCACATAGGGTTTCCATTTGTTGCCATCCACGAGGATATGTTGGGGACGCACACTCAGTTTGTCCAAAGCGCGTTGCATGCCGATAATCGAGCACTGCAGGATATTGCGTTCATCTATCTCTTTGGCCGTCACTTCGACCACTGCCCATGCGACCGCCTCGCGCTCAATGACCGGCCTCAAAGCATATCGCTGTTTGTCAGTCAACTGCTTGGAATCATTGAGCCAAGCGAACTCCGGTATATGCTCCACCCGCTCGGGGTCTAAGATCACCGCCGCACAGAACACACTCCCTGCCAGCGGACCTCTTCCCGCTTCATCACACCCGGCTTCCACCAGCCCTTTTATCATCTGCGCTTTTAACATCAGAACGGATATCCAATTGCAAAATGGAACGTCATATCGTCCTTCCAGCACAAGCCGTTGTTCGCCGTGCGCCATTGTCTGTTCTCGTTGATACGACTCGGGTCGTGCAGTTTCACACCGAAGTCCACACGGAAGATAAAGAACGACAGGTCAAAACGGATACCCACGCCGTAACTCCACGCGATCTGTTTGTAGAACTGATCCCAGAGGAAGACGCCGTCCGGCTGGTCCTCGTAGTCATAGATCGTCCATATGTTTCCTGCATCCAGGAAGGCCGCCAACTCCAGGAACGAGAGCACCTTAAAGCGGTACTCGAGGTTCGCATCGATCTTGATATCCCCCACCTGCAGGTCATAGGCATATTTGCCGCCTTCCGAACGGAAAGCACCCGGTCCTAAGGTACGTGCCTGCCATCCACGAACACTGTTCGCTCCGCCGGCAAAATACCGTTTCTCAAACGGCAAGACCGTCGAGTTGAGGTACGGCACAGCCACCCCCAGACCGATATGGCCTACCAGATGATGTTTTGGGGTGATGATACCATGGTAAGTGAAGTGAATATCGCCTTTCGCGTATTGCGAGAACGGGATTTTCCATAGCATGTAATGACCATGCTCGTCCTTGGGCAGGTTCGCAGCCAGGCCTAACAGATAGAGGGCATTACCGGCAGTCTCTGCGCGGAGCGCCAACTCCATGAACGAGCGGTTCGGGAAGCGCTGGTTATAAGTCGAGAACGACCCCATATAACTCCAGTCTAAGATAAAATGGTCCTCGTAACTGGCTTTCAGCACAGACTTGCGTTCAATGAATTGCCGCTTGAACTCCTCCGACATCCACGGCACGTAGATATAGTTGACATCCACGAGGTTGAACTGGTGTGTCCAGCGGTCACCCGGTGTACGGGGGATACGGTATCCCAAGCAGGCATTGACGATCGTTCGAGTGTACTCGTCCGGACGCTGCTGGTAGTTATAAGTTGCGTTGATCTTGACGTTCGAGGGGAAGAGCAGTCCGATGTCGGCCTTAGCCTCAATAGCCCGTCCGCCGTTGGCGCGCCATTCGTAAGACGCACGTCCGCCTACATTGAGCACTTCCGCGCCGTGGAAGATATTCTTGTTGATGTAGTTCACCTCTCCCGCGATTCCCCAGTCGCCTGCGCTGTAGGTTCCTGTCACTTCGGCAGAGATGGAGTTGAGCCGTCCGCGCGCTACGGTGATCGAGCAGTCCAGCAAAGTATCCTCTACCGGCGTGAACGCGATATCCACATATTTGACAGGCGGCAGGGCGTTCATACGCGCGTACGTACGCTCTACGCGCCATTCTGCATATCGTTCGCCCGCGCGCAAACGTGTTGCACGACGCAGGGCACCCTTGCGAAGGAAGGGATGATCGAGATGGTAGTCGATGTTACGAATCGTATATTGGCGATGCAGGCGTGCCAGCGCCGCCGAGTCCAGATGCTCCACATACGGCGCCATATGGATCTTGATATCCACCTCGTGAGACAATAACGAACTGTCGGCTGTGAACTCCAACATCGATTTCTCGAAATAGAAATAACCCTTGTTGCGCATGATGGTCGCTATACGCGCGCGCTCATCGTCCAACACCGCTGTGGAGAACTGCGTGCCGGAGAAGACCTTACACCCATCGTTGCTGGCTATCTCACTCACCGCGTCCCAGGATATATCCACGTCGTACCCCCGCACTTTGTATGGTTCGTGGGCCGTCACGATATAGGTCAGGTCCACTTTGCGGTTCTTGATCTTCTTGACCGTGTCCACCGTAGCATGGAAATAACCCATGTTACTCATCTGCTGGCGTAACTGCTGCATGCTCACTTGCGTCAACTGGTCGTCGTAGATCACAGGCGCCTCACCCATTTTAAACGCATTATGCGCAAGCCGTTTCTTGGCTTTGGTCGTCGTATCCGTCGGTGCCGTGTTATAGACATCCAACTGCAACTTCCAGAAGCCCAATATCTCCGTGTTCTGTTTCTGCCTCAGGTAATTGCGCAGTTCGGTCGTCGAGACCATCTTGTCGTCACACTTCACCCGTGCCTTGTTGAGCAGATACTGCCCCTCCGGCACAAACTTCGTCGTGTTACAAGACGCCAAAAACAGCACGCTCAGCGCCAAAAAGACATATGTACGAACTCTATTTCCCATAAATAGCACGCAAAATTACAACTTTTTTTGCATATATGCAAATTTTTTACTACTTTTGCAGCAGATTTTGGATAATTATGGAGAAAATATCGAAAGCACAGGTCAAATTAGTCCGCTCTTTGCAGCAAAAAAAGTTCCGCGACGAACTGGGTCTCTTTGTTGCCGAAGGCGATAAATGCGTAGAGGAATTGTGTAAGCGCTTTGAGCTTGTTCACCTCTATCGCGAAGGCGAGAATGCCTCCCGCACCGAGATCGAACAGATGAGTGGTCTGAGAACGCCGCAGGGAACGATAGGTGTGTTTAAAAAACACACCATTTGTGATTTGAAATTTGATATTTGTGATTTAACCTTAGGGTTAGATGGTATCCAGGACCCGGGAAATTTGGGAACGATTATTCGGACTGCCGACTGGTTTGGAGTGCGAGATATAGTTTGTTCGTTAGACACCGCCGATTGCTATAATCCTAAGGTGGTACAAGCTACGATGGGGGCTTTAGCGCGCGTGAGGGTTCATTATGTAGATCTCCCTAAATGGCTTTCAGAACAGCAATGTCCGATTTTCGGCACATTGTTGGACGGAAAGGATATGTATGAGACGGAATTGCCGAAAGAGGGCATTATTGTGATGGGAAATGAGGGCAATGGTATTTCAAGCGCCGTGCGGTCTATTATTACCCACCCGATCCTTATCCCTTCTTATCCAAAAAACGCTGAGACTTCGGAGAGTCTCAACGTTGCTATTGCTACCGCGGTTGTGCTGGCGGAGTTCCGCCGTAACGCGTAGGTTTTCAATCTTTTGAGATATATTTGGGATAACTCTCTTCAAAGAGTTTGACGGCTTGATTGAGCGATCCCAACAGGTCTCCGCCGGAGGCGTTCATATGTCCTCCTCCGTGGAAGATTTCGTGTGCCCATACATTGACCGGACGGTCACCTTGTGAGCGGAACGAGATACGTATCCGCGGTCTCGTCGTGCCGGGTTTCGGACGTTCTTCGCGCATAAAAACGGAGTAATGAACGTCAGCTATTTGTAGGGGCATATTGACGAGTCCTTCGCAGTCTCCGGTCTTGTAATGGTACTGATCCAACTCATCGGCAGAGAGGGTGATAAGTGCCAAGTGATAGTCCGGATAGATACGCATTTTGCGATATAAAGCAAAGCCCGTAAGGCGCACTCTATCAGTCGAATACTGATTAAAAACGGCGTTATAGATCGCATTCTTATCGATGCCTGTCCGCAGCAGTTGAGCAACTATTTCGAATAGTTCAGGACAGTCCGAGTTATAGGAGAAATTGCCCGTATCCGTCATGATGCCGGTGTAGAGACAGGTAGCGATATCGAAGGTAGGCTGAACACCCAAAGCGGAGAGGAGACGGAAAACAATCTCCGAGGCCGAACAAGCTTCCGTGAAGGAGAAGGTCACGTCGGCAAAGTCCGTAGGATTGAGGTGGTGGTCAATCATGATCTTCGGCGCAGGATTAGCGAGCATCTTATCCCCTGCGGGGTTTATACGCTTGGGCTCGTTGAAGTCCGTGCAGAGGAACAGGTCCGCCTCTGCGATCACCTTGTCGCACTCCGCAGCCTGCGTCTCGTAGATGAGGATCTTATCCGCACCCGGCATCCAGTTGAAGAACGCCGGAAAAGCATTCGGTACAATGACGGTAACCTGCAACCCGTCACCCTTACAATAGTGATACAGCGCGAGCGCCGAACCCATCGCGTCTCCGTCGGGGGCTACATGGGTAAGGATGACGATTTTTTTTGCCTTCTCAATCAGCGCACTCGCCTGCGCTACCCGTTCTTTATTTAACTCAATTGCCATATTTTTCCAATTTAGGCGACAAAGGTACAACAATTTTTTGACATATGCAAATGAAAAAATGACGAACAAAATGTATATTATATATATAATATATAATATAGTAAATGTTGACAAAAAATGGGGCATTTTGGGGCTTGAGAGAAGCCTGACGTAAGCTTTGACCGTCGGTTGACCGTCGGTTGACTGTCGGTTGACTGTCGGTCCGAGGGAAGAGGGAAGAAATTTTGAGATTTTTTCTTAAAAATTTGCATATATCAAATATTTTTTATAATTTTGCAGCGGGAAATGAAAAAGAGGAGAGGATTTACAACAGTCACTCACTAAAAAACAACACCAATAACACTCTAAAAAACACAATTATGAAAAAACTTCTCCTTTTGTCAAGCCTGCTGTTTGCAGGTATCATTACCGTTTTTGCGCAGAACACGACGATTCAGGGCGCAAGTATCAGTAAGTATGAGGCTACTCAAATCAGTAACAACGGCAATTTCTTTATTGTGCCGTTGGTAGCAGATTTGCATGTGATGAGCAACACGATGCAAGAGCACAAGATAGTAGAGGTAGTGACGTTGCCGGAGATTAAGAAGAAAGAGCAAGAGACGGCCTATCTTGAGCGCATTGAGAAATTTTTGACAAACAAGCTTAACGAGTTGAAAGCGCAAGCGCTTTATGAGTTCATTGATGCCTCGGGTGCGTCGTTGATTGTTTCTCCTATTTACAGCACGAAGACGCTGAGCAGCAGAGGTTTGGAAATGCGTTTGGAAGTACGCGTAAAGGGTTATCCTGCAACGTACAACAACTTCCGCAGCCTCAAAGCAGCTGACAGCACGATTATTAAGCTGAACAATCAGATCAAACAAAAGAATCTGGATATCATTTCTATTGAGAAGAAGTCGACCGATAGAACTGAGCGTACAGAGGAAATAATCCGTTAAAATTATGAAGCGCAAACTCTTTTTGCTCCTATTTTTAATAGGAGCAATGTCTGTTGCAGCGCAGACATTCAGTGTGACGGGTCTTGACTTGAAGAGCGAGCGGATCCGGAAGAAAAACGTGTATGAATGGGAGAACTTCGTTCTGGTGAACTATAACTTCGGCATCATGCAGAGTTCCGAACAAAAACGTCACTCGTTCGGTATTTCCTACGGTCGCGTCAAACTGTTCGGCTGGTACGCCAATTTCACGATAGGCACGGGCGGGCACTATGGATACAGTTACGAAGCCCAAAGAAATGGCGAGATAAACCTAAATAATTCTGGTATCATTCCGTTCTATACCGGCAAAAGCAGTCTGAACCGACTCTCGTTTACCGGAGGTTGTATCGTGCGAATGGTTATTCCTTTGTACCTGTATCTGGGCATTGGTTATGGATATGTGAGCACGACACGTGAAATATCCAGCGGCCAATGGGTCTTGATGAATCCGTGGAGCCATCTCAGTATCGGGCACGCTGTGCATTGGGATTTCGGTCTGCAGGGCAACATCAAGGGCTTTACTATTGCGGCCGGATATTCTTCATTGACAGATTATAAGACCAGCACCTTGCACGAATTTAAGCTCAGCATAGGTTGGACATTCAAAGACAAACATAAATAACCTCAAAGCATAAGAATTATGAAACGATTTATATATGCAATAAGTCTTTTATGCGGGCTATTATGCTGCAGTTGTGACGATGACTTCCAATATTACACACTCGCCATACAGAATACGAGTAGTGTTGCTACGAGCACCGGTGCCACTGTTACGGCCGATATTGTTTATAAAGACAAGAACGGACGTGTGCAGACTTCTATATCTGATTACGCAGATGGCGTTCCTACGATTGAGTACTATGGTGTGTATTACTCTACCACCAACAGTAATCCGGGCAAAGGAGACAAAAAGGTAATGATCGAGAATAACAAGGGTTACAACGGGTACGAGAGACTGCAAAAGGTAGAAGTTGATCTCACCGGATTAACAAAAAACACGAGCTATTACGCGCGAGTTTTTGTTTGCAACAACTATGGCGAAGAGACGGGTAATGTGATCGAGTTTACTACCAAAGGATCGGTCACCGTCAAGACCAACAGCGCGACGAATATCACCACTTCTTCCGCGACGCTGAACGGTAATATTACCAAAGGCTCGGGGTCGGTGAACATGACAAAACGCGGTTTTGTGCTGTCGACGACTAACAACCCGACGATTACTTCCTGCCTCAAGAAATGGGATCAGTCAAGCAGTGCAGCCGGCGATTATTCGACGTCTATGACCGGTCTGAGTGCCAGCACAAATTATTACTACCGTGCATATGCGGTCGTAGACGGAAATCCTGTCTATGGCGGTTCGGTAAGTTTCACCACATCGAGTGCACAAGATGCTATTACTATCGTCACGAACGATCCGACGAACGTAACTTCTACGTCAGCTACTGTTGGCGGAACGATCAATATCGGTACGGACGCGAAGGGTACGATCTCGGAAATCGGTATTATGTATGTGCCTACAACAGAAGCCACCTTTGGCAAGTTGAAGACATGGACCGGTTCTACCATCAGTTCATGGACCGGTTCACACACATTCACGGCCACTTTGAATTTCGGTAGTTATGACTCGTATTACTATTTTGCCTACTATATCAAGGGTGGTGAAACGTATGGCACCACCTCAAAGATTGTCACAAGAAGCGGCGGAGGTGGCGGCGGTAGCGGTACGGCGCTGACTATTGCCCAGTTTAAGTCCCAGCCAGATGATTTAGATACGTGGTACGACTTGACGGGTGTGATTTATTATATCGATAATACCACCTACGGCAACTTCTATTTGGCTGATGAGACAGGCTTGTTACCGGTTTATGGTCTGACTTCTACCAAACGCACTTCCAACGATAAGTCGTTCTCGTCTTTGGGCCTGAAAGAAGGCGATTATATCACCATCAGTGCGCCTAAGACCACATATGGTGGGCACGTAGAAGCCCAATGTGGATACTTAGTAGAGAAGAAAGAAAAGTTGACTTACGAGACAAATCCATTTAATACATTTAACTTAGAGCCGACCACGACCACCACGATTCAAATGACGGAACCGACAAGTATATATGTGTCCATTTACGAATACTACATCTCTTATGATTTTACCCTCGCTACTCTATGTTTGCATTTCACAAATGGTCAGGATCTATGGATGAATGTAGACTTCTTCGGCAAGAAAGATCCGGAGATTGTGATTCCTGAAGGTACGTATCCTGTTACAGAAACAATGATGGGCAGTGTGTGGGGCACTAACGGGGTTAGTAAGAATACAGTAGGCTATACGGCGTATTTAAATTTCGATGATTTCCCGAAATATTTATATAACCAGACGAATTTCGGCTATCGCTGTCCGTATTACATTACCGGTGGTTCTATGACTGTTACCAAATCAGGGACGAAGGCAAATCTGAATATTAATTTCACGACGTATTTTGGTTCTACGATCAAAGGTAACTTCACCGTGGATTTGTTAGGAGAACTTTCTTCCGCTCCGTCTGCGGTAGAGGAAAAGGAAATGATCTTGCAGCGCCAAGTGCGAAAGTAAGGTTGATGCAAAGTAGTTCTTTGATCACCATCCGAAGTCTTCGGGTGGTGATTTTTTTTGTATAAAAATATACAAAGATTTGCGTATGTCAAAAAAAAGCAGTAAATTTGCAGCCGATTTGTGTATATACGAATCGAATGGGTAGAATAAACAATAAATATAATAAGAACATGAAAGGGAATTTCTTTTCTTGGGCACACAGGGTAATGGCGTGTGTAGTGTGCGGAGTAATGGCCGTCAGTATGTTTGCAGTTCCGGCATATCGCGGCTGGCAGACAAAGACCTTACCAGACGGGAGTCAGATAACTGTTCGTCAAATGGGCGATGAGTTCTTCCATTATTGGGAGACAGAAGATGGTAAGCAAGCTTTTGAGCAAGCGGATGGTACGTTTGTTGTAACGGGGGAAGCTGTACCGACGAAGGCGCAGGCACGAGCTAAGCGAGCAGCATCTACCCTGCAATCTTCGAAGCCTCGTAAAGCTATTGGCGAGCGCAACTTAGCACCTCGCGGCTTGCTGGTATTGGTACAATTTAGCGATGTCACTTTCAAGTCCGCCAATAATAATGCGGCTTTTAATGACATGCTCAACAAAGCCGGTTATAATTATAACGGCGCTACCGGTTCGGCAGTAGATTATTTCCATGCGCAGTCGAACAATGCCTATAACCCGACCTTTGATGTAGTCGGTCCTGTCACATTGAGTCACAACTTGAAATATTACGGTGAGCAAGGCACGATTAATGGCTACAAAGAGAACGATATGTATATCGCAGACTTTGTCATTGATGCCGTCACCGCCGCTGAGTCAGCCGGTTGCGATTTTAGCAAATATGACAGCAATGACGACGGCTATGTAGATATTGTTTATTTCATCTATGCCGGCAAGGGTCAAGCGAGCGGTGGTGGTACTGAAACGATTTGGCCCCACAACTGGGAATTGATTAGTGCCATTTATTACGAGCAAACACACGGAGGAAGCGGATATTATGTAAATGTCAATTCACAAGGTAATATTACCTCCATGAATATCCCCACCTTTGATGGCAAGAAGATCAACAACTATGCTTGCTCTGCGGAGTTAAGAGGCGACGGTAACCGTTCCGGCATCGGCACCTTCTGTCATGAGTTCAGTCACGTGCTGGGCTTGCCGGACTATTACGATGCCGATGGAGAAGATAATGGTGAGAATGTACAGACACCTCAAGAATGGAGTATTATGGACTACGGAAGTTACAACAACAACGAGATGACTCCGCCGAACTACTCTATTTATGACAAGTACTTCATGGGTTGGGCAACGCCGAAGTTCCTGGCAAAGGACGAGAAGAAGGATGTTTCTTTGACTACCGGCTATGACGATGCTTACCAAATCACCGGAGGTTCGTCCTTGGTTGAATTCACAAATACCGGAACGGTCTATTATCTTGAAAACCGCCAGAAGACAGGCTGGGATGCTGCATTGCCAGGACATGGAATGCTTGTTTGGCAAGTCAAATACTCGTCGAGTGTGTGGGAAAACAATGCTCCTAACAACACTGCCGGCAATGCACGTTATACCATTGTGCCGGCAGACGGCAAAACGAGCAACTATGGCTATGGATCTGACCCGTTCCCGGGAACAAGCAATGTGAAGAGTTACACACCGAAGACCGGTTGCGCCCTGACACAAATCAGCGAGAGTGACGGCGTGATTTCGTTTAAGTATAACGGCGGACAAACGAAGACGGAGTGCGATTATACGCTGTATGGAGAACATTGTACTTATCCCGAAGACGGTGTTATTGCAATCAATAGTACATTGAGTTTGACTATAACGCCTGAATCTGGTTACACCTTGGCGGACGCAAGTTGTTGGGACGTTGAGATGGGAGGCGTCAAACTGACCTATGGTATAGGTTTTACGTATAACGAGAGTACGAATGAGTTCCATATCGAGAAAGTGACGGACGATGTGGAGATTATGGTGGAAGGTAAAGCAACGTTCCAAATTACATGGATGGCAAATGGGAGTGAGTTCACAACAACGACTAGTGCCGGAAGTGTTGTACTGCCGGAAGGTCAGCCTGACGCATGTACCGAAAAGGTATTTGTCGGCTGGTGCGCGAACGCTACCTATGAGAGCGAGACCGAGGCTCCTACGTTCGTAAAGAACGGAGATGCTGTGTCGACAGCCACGACGTTCTATGCCGTGTTTGCGACACCGGGAACGGGAGGTGGAGCAGGAAATTGGACATTAGTCACAGATGCTTCTTCATTGAAAGCCGGTGACAAACTGGTCTTGGCAAATAAAGCAAATAATGCAACCGCCGGCGCAATAAGCAGCCAGATATTAGGCTCCGTTGCTTCGACATTCAGCGGCGATGAGATTAGTTCGGTTGGTGAAGGAACTTTGGAGTTTACCTTAGGAGGCACTTCCGGCTCTTGGACATTGAGCACTTCGGATGGCTTGCTTGGAGCAACAGCTGTTAAAAAATTAGCTTGGGACAGTGGAACAACCACATGGAGTATTAGTATTTCCGACGGAGATGCTACTATTCAGAACGGAACAAGTTCTTACGGAAGAATGCTTTATAACAGCACAAATCCTCGTTTCACTACCTATACATCAGCGCTTTCATCGAGTATGCTTCTGCCGCAATTGTATCGCAAGTCCAGCGGTAGTTCGTACACCGATTATACCACGACTTGTAATCCTCCGTGCGAAGGACCGTTGACAAGTATTACGATAAACACCAACAATGTCAAGAAGGTGTTCACGGAAGGCGAGGCGTTTACGTACGAGGGATTAGTAGTAACGGCGAGCTATGAGGGTTGCGATAGCAAAACCGTAACACCAACGAGTGTAAGCACGCCGGATATGAACCAAATCGGAGCACAGGACGTTACAGTCACCTACGAAGACAAATCCGCTACGTACCAGATCACCGTCAACGCTCTGCCGACTTACGCGATTCGGTTCTATAACAACACTACCCTGCTGAGTTCGCAGAACGTCAAACAAGGTCAGGCTGCAACGCCGCCAACTTCCGATCCAACCGCTTGTGAGGAGTATACGTTCGTTGGCTGGTACACCACTACTTTGGCAGAGGACAATACAGTAGCGCCCTCTTATGTCACAAACTTCACTGCCACAAAGGATCAAGACTATTACGCAGTATTTAGCCGCACCGAAGAAGGCGAAGGTGGTAGTAGTGAGACCGTAGAGGATCAATTGACGCGCGCTACAACAGGTGTAAGCGGAACAAATTATGATAGCTGGAGTGGAAAAACTGCGAATTCTGATGCCTTTTATGCCGGTAATAGTGCAGGAGGTAATGATGCCATTCAGTTGCGTTCAAATAATAACAACTCAGGTATTGTTACCACAACATCAGGCGGCACCATCAAGAAAGTAGTTGTTACTTGGAATAGTAATACAACTTCCGGTCGCACATTAAACATCTACGGTAAGAACACAGCATATTCGGCTGCCTCGGATTTGTATGGTTCAAATGCAGGTACTTCTCTGGGCTCTATTGTTTACGGCACAAGTACCGAATTGACGATAAGCGGTGACTATACCTATATAGGTGTTCGCTCTGCTAGTGGCGCGCTCTATATGGACGCAATTACGTTCACTTGGGAAGTAGGCAGCGGTGCAAGCAGCACGACCTATTATACTACTGAACCTACGTGCGGAGAGATACCGACCTATACGATTCGGTTCTTCAACAACGGTGTACAGGAGGGCGAAGAACAGATAATAGAAAAAGGAGGCACTCCGGAAATTCCGGAAGACCCGGATAAGCTTTGCGTGTACTATACGTTTATCGGTTGGACAACAAGTGCCCTTACTACAGAAACAGAAACGAAACCGACCCTTGTCACCGACTTTACTGTAACGAAAGATCAAGACTACTATGCAGTATTCCGTCATATAAAAACAGGTGAATTGAGTAATGACTATAGTAAGATCACGACATTAGATGAACTGACAACGGGTAATTATGTAGTTGCCGGAAATGGCACGAAGGCAATGAAGAACTCCGTATTTAGCGACTACTATCTCGGCACTGTTTCTGTATCTCCTTCCTCGGATATTATCAGTGATCCTGCCGAAACGATCATTTGGAATATTACCCGCAACAACAATACCGTGTCGTTCTACAATGAGGCGGTGAACCAATATGCATATTTGTACAAATCGGGCAATTTCTACGATCTTGGATTACAAAGCAACAGCTATGCTTTCAATGTCAGTGTATCTAATGGTAATTGGTCGTTTGAGGCGAGTGATAATGCCGGTCAGTATATGGTATATTTCATATACACCAAAAATAACAACAGCACTCATGAATTTGCGGCTAAGACTTCTTCATCGAATTCAATCTATTTATACAAGCAACAGAATAGTAGTATCACCTCCTACGTCACTACTGTGGACTGCGGTGCGCTGACGGACATTGAGGAGACAAGCGTAGAGCCGGCGGCAGTGAAGGCGCTGATGAACGGACAGATAGTTATCATCCGCGGAGAGGCTGTGTATAGCATCACCGGTGTAAGGATACAGTAAATGGAAAAATGGAAAATTGACATTTTAAACCAATTATATAGCAATGAAGAAAATCTTTTTATCAATCGCGCTGATGGGTGCATGTTTGAGCACTGTAGCGCAGGAGGAGACTCTGATGACGATCAACGGGAAACCGGTGAGCACGGAGGAGTTTATCTACATCTATGAGAAGAACAACCAGGCTGGTGCTGTCGATCCCAAGACGATGGACGAGTACCTGGATATGTTCATTAACTTCAAACTCAAAGTAGCCGAGGCCGAGAGTCAGGGTATTGACACGACGGAGAGTTTCAAGAAAGAGCTGAAGGGTTACCGTGCGCAGGCTACGCCAAAATACCTGCAAGACCAGGCAGCGATGGACAGCCTCGTAGAGATGAGTTGGTTGCACCTGGCTAATGATCGCCGTGCGGCACATATCGCTATCCAGTGCCCGCGCAGCGCTGACAGTGCGACCGTAGCAGAGGCGCTGGCTAAACTGACCGAGGCGCGTGAGCGCGTAACGGTGGGTAAACTGAAAACGGAAAGGAAGAAAGTGAAAGGAAAATGGACGAAGGTAGAGAAACGTCAACCGGTAGAGGCTTTTGATGTCGTAGCACGCGAAGTGAGCACCGACCCGGCAGTTCAGGAGACCGGCGGTGAGTTAGGATGGATCACTCCGTTCCGTTATGTCTATCCGCTGGAGGAGGCGGTGTATAACACGCCGGTAGGTGAGATCAGCGAGATCTTCCGCACCCAATACGGTTTCCATTTCGTGAAGGTAGAAGAAGAGCGCGAGCACGTCGAGGTCAAAGCACGTCATATCATGAAGATGGTGCCGGCTGACAGCCTGTCCGCAGCGAAGAAAGCGCTTATTGACTCGCTCGCAACGATCTTGACACCGGAGAACTTCGCCGAAGTAGCGAAGAGCGAGTCCGAGGACCGCGGAAGCAGCATGAAAGGCGGAGACCTGGGATGGTTCGGCAAGGGTCAGATGGTCAAGGCCTTCGAGGACGCAGCCTTCAGTATGGAGGTTGGTCAGATCAGTGCACCTGTTCGTACCCAATACGGCTGGCACCTCTTGTTCAAAGAAGGCGAGCGCGGTATCCTGCCGCTCGACTCCATGCGTACGCAGGTACAGCGTCAAGTGCTGCGCGACGAGCGTTCAAAAGAAGCCGATAAGAGTTTTATCCGTAAGACCCGCGCCGAGTATAACCTGCCGGCAGAGATGAGTGACGCCGACGTGAAGGCTTACGCCGACGCGCACCTGGAGGAGAAATATCCGGAACTGAGACATCTGGTGCAGGAGTACCACGACGGTATTCTGCTGTTCGAAGTGTCGCTGCACGAAGTATGGGACAAGGCTGCCAAGGACACGGCAGGCTTAGAGGCATTCTTCAAGGCTAACAAGAAAAACTACACTTGGGAGCAACCGCGCTGGAAAGGTTATATCATTCAAGCCAAAGATAAGAGCAGCCTCAAGGCCGCCAAAGCTATCATCAAGAGTGCACACCCCGACTCTATTCAAAGTTATATCGCCCATCGTATCAACACCGATAGCGTGACATACGTCAAGGTACAACATGGTCTCTGGGAGCAAGGTAAGAACGGTGCGGTGGATAAGTTCGGTCTGAAGATCAAAGGCGCTGAGTTTACGCCCGCAGAGGCCCTGCCGCTCGTAGAGTGCGTAGGTAAGAAACTCAAAGCGCCGGCAGAGTGGACCGATGAGAAAGGCAAAGTGACGACCGACTACCAGGACTACCTCGAGGCGGAATGGGTCAAGACTCTTCGCGAGAAATACCCGGTAGTACTCAACAAAGACGTTTGGGAGAGAATTAAGAAGTGAGATATACTCGCGCCATATTAATCTGTACGCTGTATTCTCTACTCTGTACGCTCAGTCTTCAGGCAGCGACGTTGCGCTGGGATCTGACGGACGACAAGCGGTATAGTCTGAGCGAGGCATCAAAGAACCTGCTCAAGCAGACCGACGCGCCGATAGAAGTGACCGTACTGCTGGACGGCGACCTTAATGCCGGCTTCCGACGCCTCAAGAAAGCGACAGAAGAGACCATCGAGGAGATGGGAGTGTATGGAGACGTCGTAAAGGTGAAAGGTGAAAGGTTAAAGGTGAAAGGAGATTCTCTCGGTCTGCGACCGATTGTGATCCATGAGCGGGAACAGAACGGTAAGACTGCGCAGACGACTGTTTATCCCTACGCACTGATGTCATACAAGGGTCGGCGGGCTGTGGTGACGCTACTTAAGAACACCAGAGGCCTCAGCGGAGAGGAGAACCTCAACGCCAGCATCGAGCAGTTGGAGTTCGCCTTCATGGAGGCGCTGCACCTGCTGCAAGAGACTGAGACACCGCGCGTAGCCATCCTCGAGGGACATAACGAACCCGACGAGGCGCATACCTACGACCTGATGACGGCACTGAGCAAGTATTTTCAGGTCGATAGAGGCTCGATAGGTGTTACGGATGACGGGTTACAGGTTACCGGACACGAACTCGACGGATACAAGGCTGTCATCATCGCCAGTCCGCAGACAGCGTTCAGCGAAGCGGAGCGCTTTGTGATCGACCAGTATATCATGCGCGGCGGTGCTGTGTTGTGGGCGATGGACGGCGTGCGTTTCAGCGAACAGGTACTGCAGCAAGAAGGCTTCACGCCTATTGTAGCGCTGGATCTCGGACTAACCGAACAACTCTTCCGTTATGGCGTACGGGTCAATCCTGCTTTGGTGCAAGATTTGCAGTGTCTGCCTATACCCGTGGATGTGAGCACCGACCCGCAACAGCCGAACCTGCAACCGATGCCGTGGACGTACGCACCTCTGTTGCTGACGAGCCAAGGATCGCCTATCACCCGAAACATGGGACAAGTGATGAGTACCTTCGTCAGTCCGATAGACGCGGTGGGCGGCGAAGACGGGATTGAGAAACGG
Organism: uncultured Bacteroidales bacterium; assembly: GCA_902774075.1. Classification (GTDB taxonomy): domain Bacteria; phylum Bacteroidota; class Bacteroidia; order Bacteroidales; family Paludibacteraceae; genus Colicola. The sequence continues at coordinate 14,192 of CACYGT010000002.1, read as the reverse complement.
GTGTTGTTAGCTACCAGTACCGCCAGCCGTGTGACAGCGACACCGGGAGAGGTGGACCTTAATGATCTCAATCCCGACGTGACGACGTTCAAATATCAGTACGTGCCGGTAGCGGTGTCGATGGAAGGCGCGTTCAGCAGTGCTTTTGCGCACCGGATGGTGCCTGAAGGCGTCGAGACCGACGAGCCGATACGCAAGAGCGGCGTGAAGACGCGGCAAGTAGTGATCGGTAGCGGGAGTGTGATCGTCAACGAACTACAGAAAGGGCAACCGCTGCCGATGGGATATGACCGTTATAGCGGCGTGCAGTTCTCCAATCGCGATTTTGTGGTCAATGCCATCTTGTGGCTGACCGACAGCGAAGGACTGATCAGTCTGCGCGAGAAGAGTGTGACCCTACGGTTGTTAAATGATCATCGTGCACACGAACAGCGCACCAAAGTGCAAGCCATCAGTACCATCAGTCCGGTGGCTATCCTGGCACTAATCGGAGGAATAGTGTATATTATTCGTAAACGAAAATATGAAAAGTAAAACATTTATAGTCTTTTGTCTTTTGTCTTTGCTCTTTGTTCAGGCAAAGGCACAGGAGTTATTGAACTACCCGATGGACACCATCAACGGCGAGGAGGTCTATCGCTATCAGGTGGAGAAGAGTATCGGCCTCTACCGTATCGGCGTCAATTTTGATGTGCCGCAGAGCGAGATCATTCGTTTTAACCCGCAGCTCCGCGAGCGCGGTCTGCACTACGGTGAGACCATCTTGATTCCGACGGGACGTAAGATCGGTGAGAAGAAAGAGAAGATCGAGGTGCCTATCGAACAGCCCAAAGAGACGGATACGCTCGCCGTAGATACGCTCTTGGCAGACACGACCATAGTGGACACTATTATCCCCGACCCGCGACCGGTGATGGAGTTGGCGCTGATGTTGCCTTTTGAGAGCCATCAGACCAAGCGTAGCGGCAGTGCCGAGCGCATGATGGAGTTCTACCAAGGCGCATTGCTGGCGCTGCATGACCTGCAGAACGACAGCCTGCGCTACTTACTGCGCGTCTATGACACGGAGCGTAGTGAGCGTCGTATTGCCGAACTGTGCGATACGACCGAACTGGACAGCGTACGCGGTGTGCTGGGTCTCGTCTATCCGATACAGATAGCGCGTATGGCCGAGTGGTGCGAGTTACACCAAGTGCCCTTATTGTTGCCGTTCTGCGACGACGCGACCTTAAGCGGGCGTACGAACCTGCTGCAGTTCAACTCCACGGATATCCAAGAGGCAGACAGCCTCTGCGAGTGGATCAAGTCGCAGGACCTCAACTGCGTAGCCATCGAGGTCAAGGATGCAGATATCTCTTCGTCCATCCGCACGCTGCGCAAGCAGATGAGCAAGAATGGTATTTTCTACCGTGATTTACCGGTAGCGGACCTTTTGAAAGACTCGGTGGGTCTGGCCTTGGACACCGCCAAAGAGAACCTGATCCACTTCCATAGTGACCGGTACCAACAGATACGTCTTCTGTTACCCCACCTGCAGAAACTGCAAGACCAAGGCTATCGGATTCGTCTCTTGAGTCAGTACTCCTGGCAGAAAGAGGGTATCACCCTTCCGCAGGTCTATACCTCTATGTTCACCGCCGAGACGGACCGCGAAGCGTATGACGCGCTTTGGCAGAAGTTCTTTGTGGGCGAGCACGTGAGTGAGGCGCCGCGATATGACTTGCTGGGCTACGACCTGATGCGGGCATTGGTCGCCTGGATCAACGGCGAGAAAGAAGCCAAAGGCCTTCAGTCCGACGTACGCTGGCAACAAATAGAAAACGGAGGATGGCAGAACGAATGCGTAAGAGTCATTGAAAAATGAAAAGTGAAAATTGAAGATTGAAAAATTACATATTATAGTCTTGGCTCTTTGCTCCTTGTTCTATATTCAAGCCAAGGCGCAACCTCGCTATCGGGAACCGGAGTTTTACCTCGGTTTTCACGGCGGAGTGAGTGCAAGCACGGTTATGTTCACGCCTACGGTAGCGAACATGAGTCCGATCACGAATGCCTGCGTGTTGGGCGGGAACGGTGGTCTTGTCTTCCGTTATGCAGGCCATAAATACTGCCATTTCCAGATGGAGTTGAACTACGTGCATCGCGGTTGGGCGGAGAAGAGTTCCAATGCGTACTACGCCCGCAGTTTACATTACATAGAACTGCCTATCCTGATGCATCTCAATTTCGGAAGCAAGAAATGCCGGTGGTTCTTTAACCTCGGTCCGCAGATCGGTTATTGCGTCAAGGACGAGAGTGCCGGGGACTATGTCAACGGAGCCGGATCTGTGGAGTACCAACCGATAGACCATAAGTTCGACTGGGGACTTGCTGCAGGGACAGGTGTCTATTTCATTACTCGCAAAGCCGGCATCTACCACCTCGAAGCACGTTTTGACTTCTCCTTCGGCGGTATATACGGCACGCAACCCATCGACCATTTCTCGATGGCTAACCCCATGGACCTGAGCATCAACCTTGGATGGTTAATGCCCGTTCACGCAAAGCGCAAGGTAAAAATTGAAAATTTATAGCATACAGATATGAAAACAAATTATGAAGTACGTTATGCGTCTAACCCGAGAGACGCAAAGAGTTATGACACAGCCCGTCTGCGTCAGGATTTCCTTATAGAGCGTGTATTTGCGCCGAATGAGGTGAATATGGTCTATTCGATGTACGACCGTATGATCGTCGGCGGAGCGATGCCGGTAGGTGAGACACTGCTGCTCGAAGCCATCGACCCGCTGAAGGCGCCGTTCTTCCTCACCCGCCGCGAGATAGGTATCTTCAACGTAGGCGGTAAAGGTCGCGTGATAGCAGGAGACGAGGTGTTTGAACTCGATTATAAAGAGGCACTATACCTCGGACGAGGAGACCGCGAAGTGAAGTTCGAGAGTCTGGACGCCAACAAGCCCGCCCTCTTCTACTTCAACTCGGCCACAGCACATTGCAGCTATCCGAACAAGAAAGTGACGAAAGCCGACGCGGTAGTAGCGCATATGGGTAGTCTCGAGATGAGCAACGAGCGTGATATCAACAAGATGCTCGTCAACCAGGTACTGCCGACCTGCCAATTGCAGATGGGTATGACCGAACTGGCGACCGGTAGTGTTTGGAATACGATGCCCGCGCATGTACACAGCCGTCGTATGGAGGCGTATTTCTATTTCGAAGTACCGGAAGAGCAAGCTGTTTGTCACTTCATGGGCGAGGTAGAAGAGACCCGCCATATTTGGATGAAAGGCAATCAGGCCGTGCTCTCGCCGGAGTGGTCCATTCACTCTGCGGCCGCGACGCACAACTATACCTTCATTTGGGGTATGGGCGGCGAGAACCTCGACTACGGCGATCAGGACTTTAGTAAGATAACAGACCTCAAGTAATATGACGTATTTGATCATTCGTTTGGCGACTTTAGGCAACGTGGCGATGACCGTACCGGTGGTTGCTTCGCTCAGTCGTCGCTATCCGAATGACAAGTTCATCATAGCCAGCAAGAAGAAGTTGGGGGCTATGTTCCGCTCGATGCCGAATGTCGAGTTCCGCGAGGTGGACAACCACTTAGGATGGCGGGGCGTCTGGGAGATATACAAAGCCTGGCGCGACGAGATAGATGCCGTCATTGACTTACAACGCCTGCCCCGTACCTTGGTCTTCGGCGCGCTCATGCGTCTGAGCGGCAAGCAAGTGACGCGTGTACACTACGGACGTATCCGTAAGCACTTGATCACGGCACTCGGTTTAGGTCTCAAGCCACTTCCGACGGAGTTTGAACGGTATCAAGACGCCTTCCGACGTGCCGGACTCGAGACCGATAATGAGTTCACAGCCCTACCGGTCAATAAAGAGGCTGCGAAAGTAGTGCAGAAACGTTTTGGCAAGAAAGACGGCCGCTGGATAGGTCTTGCCCCCTTCGCCAAGTCACGGTCGAACATGCTACCCTACCGCGTGACGAAGGACATCATCGAGATGCTGACCAAAGACGAGCAGACCCATGTCTTCCTCTTCGGTGCCGGCGAGATAGAGTGTGAGATGTTACGTCAATGGTCCAGTGTCTTTCCCCGCACCAAGAGTGTGGCCGGGAGTCTGAAACTGGAAGAAGAACTCGAACTGATGCGACAACTGGACGTTATGATCTGCATGGACAGTGCGAATCAACACCTGTCGAGTCTTGTGGGCTTGAGAGCCATCAGCATCTGGTGCGCTACGCATCCTATGATCGGTTTCCAAGGATGGAAACAACGCAGCGAGGATATCGTTCAACGACACGACCTTCGTTGCAGACCGTGCAGCTGTCACGGCACAAACCACTGCCGATACGGTAACTTCGCCTGCCGGCAGATAGAAGCAGAAACAATAGTACAACAGATATGAGTAAAATTATTTCTTTAGCAAACCAAAAAGGAGGTGTCGGTAAGACGACCACCTCTATCAACTTAGCCGCCGCTTTAGCCAAAGAGGGCAAGCGTGTGCTGCTTATCGATGCCGACCCGCAGGCGAACACCTCGTCGGGCTTGGGTGTGGAGATACGCGAGTTGGACAACACCATCTACGAGTGCTTGGTCAACGGCGTAGACCCGCACACGGCGATCGTGCAGACGGAGACGAAGAACCTCAGTCTTATCCCGAGTCATATCGACCTCGTGGGTGCCGAGATAGAGATGTTGAACATGGAGCATCGCGAGCAGCTCTTGAAGAACGTGCTGGCACAGGTACGCGACGACTATGACTACGTCCTCATCGACTGCAGTCCGTCCCTGGGACTGATCACCGTCAACGCCCTCACAGCCAGCGACAGCGTCATCATCCCCGTGCAGTGCGAGTTCTTTGCGCTCGAGGGTATCGCTAAGTTGCTGAACACGATTAAGATCATCAAATCCAAACTCAACCCGGGTCTGAAGATCGAAGGCTTCCTGCTGACGATGTTTGACAACCGTCTGCGCCTGAGCAATCAGGTCTATGAGGAAGTGAAGCGTCATTTCGGTGACCTGGTCTTCAACACCGTTATTGCGCGAAACGTACGCTTAAGTGAGGCACCTTCGCATGGTGTTTCGGTACTCGAGTACGACCCGCATTCGAAGGGCGCACAGAACTACAAAGCTTTGGCTAAAGAACTTATTAAACGACAGAACGTATGAAGAAACAAACAGGACTCGGGCGTGGATTAGACGCCCTGATAGATACCTCGCATGTGGACACCAACGGCGGCAGTTCGATCTCGGAGATTGAACTCAGCGCTATTGTCGCCAATCCTGATCAGCCGCGCCGTACCTTTGATGAGGAAGCGCTGCAAGAGTTAGCGGATTCCATTCGTGAGCACGGTGTGATTTCGCCTATCACCCTCCGCGACAATGGAGACGGAACCTATATGATCATTGCCGGTGAGCGTCGTTTCAGAGCCAGCAAACTGGCGGGTTTGGAGCGTATCCCGGCCTATATCCGCACCGCCAAGGACGAGCAGGTTATGGAGTGGGCTCTTATCGAGAATATCCAGCGCGAAGACCTGGATGCTATCGAGATTGCCCTCGCTTACCAGCGTCTGATGGACGACTATAACCTCACGCAAGAGCGTATGGCGGAGCGCGTAGGTAAGAAACGTGCAACGGTCGCTAACTACCTGCGTCTGCTCAAACTGCCGGCAGAGATCCAAGTGGGTATCAAAGAGCATAAGATTGACATGGGACACGCCCGTGCTATCCTCGCTACGCCTTCGGCAGAACGACAACTGGCTCTCTACCAGCGCATCCTGCGCGAAGGACTCTCCGTGCGCAAAGTGGAGCAGTTGGCACAGGAGGACAAAGGTGAGAAGGCCAAGGCTAAGGACAAGACCCCGAACCCTTACTCCACGCTGGAGAAAGAGTTGAGTAAGGCGCTGGACACCAAAGTGAAGATACAGAATGGCAAACTCGTAATTGCTTTTGCCGACGAAGAAGAACTGATACGTATTGCGAACAAGTTAGGTTGAGACGTCTCCTCTACATATTGCTTCTGTTCGTGCCGCTGAGCCTTCATGCGCACGATACGATCTATCACCGCGTGGACACGACGAGTTCGGATGAGGACCTCAAGTACATGGTCGACCTCACCAAGAAACCCGACGCGATCAAGGCTGTATGGTTGGGAGCTATCGTGCCGGGCGCGGGACAGATCTACAACAAGTCCTATTGGAAACTGCCGATCGTCTATGGCGCCTTCATGGGCTGCGGATATGCCATCACCTGGACGCAGGGCAGATACAGCAACTACAAGACAGCTTATCTGGATTTGTACATGGATATACAAGCAGGAACGGTGGTCGAGGACCCGGTGAAGACCTATATAGCAGTCTTGCCAGACGGATATTCCCTCTCGCAAGTGGGCGGAGCGAGCACGTGGTTGAACACCCTCAAGAACCGGCAGAGTATCATGAGGCGGTACCGCGACTATTCGATACTCGCTACCGTCATCGTCTATGCCCTCTCGCTCATCGATGCCTACGTCGATGCCCAGCTCTTCGACTACGACATCTCGCCCGACCTGACGCTCAACGTAGAACCGCAGATTTATTATGATATCCAGCACCAACGTAGTGCTGAAGTAAAAGTAGCTATACAATTTTGAAAAAGATCTTTTTTAGCATAGTATGTTGCTTCGCGCTCTTGGCGCAAGCACAGGACGTACAAATGCCGGACAGCATGTCGCGCATGGATAGCCTTGAGATCATCCAGCAGATAGACAGTTTGGCCTCGATGGACAGTGTAGAACTCGCTATCGACACGATCGTGCCGGTACCGCCGTATTACACACTATGGTCGAATGACACGGCCCTCACGGACATCGAGTTACGTGCCTTAGAGTGGTCACTCCGATGGCTCGATACCACCGACTGCGTCGCCACACATGACACCACTACCCTGCCCGACTCGGTCTATAAAGCCCGCCTGCAGGCCCTGCCGTGCGTCATCGAACTGCCCTATAACGAGCGCGTGCGCGCGTTCATATTAAGGTACGTCAAGCGGAGCCCCAAACAGGTGGCACGACTGATGCGCATGAGCGAGTATTATTTCCCACTCTTCGAGGAGGTGCTCGGACGGTATCAACTGCCTTACGAACTGGAGTGCTTGCCGATCATCGAGTCCGCCCTCAACCCCGTAGCTCGTTCATACGTCGGCGCGGCCGGCTTGTGGCAGTTTATGCCGGCGACAGCCAAACTCTTCGGACTCGAAGTCAACTCGCTGGTAGATGAACGCATGGATCTGCTGAAGGCTACCGAAGCGGCGTGTCGGTTCCTCAGTAGCATGTACGCCGTGTATCACGATTGGAATCTCGTTATTGCCGCTTATAACTGCGGCGCGGGTAATGTCAACAAAGCTATTCGTCGGGCCGGTGGAAAGCGTGATTTCTGGTCCATATATCCCTACTTGCCTCGCGAGACACGTAACTACGTGCCGATCTTCATCGCCGCTAACTACGCGATGAATTATGGTCAGGAGCACGGCATCTGCAAAGCGCCGGTGGAAGACAAAGCGCTGCTGACGGACACGATTCGCACTACACGTCGCTTGCACCTGCAGCAGGTGAGCGAAAACCTCGGTATACCGATGGACGAACTGCGACGTCTTAACCCGCAGTACTCGCGCGATATTCTCCCCGGAGGCTCGGCCTATACGCTCTGCCTGCCGGCAGAGAAAGTAGGTGCATTCATTGACCAAGAGGACAGTATTTTGGCTTACAAAGCTGACAGCCTCATCAACAACCGCCGCGCAGAGATAGACCTCGCCAAAGTGACGTCCATCAGCGGCGCTTACCGCGTCAATGGGGTGACCTACTATACGATCAAACGAGGCGACACACTTGGCGGAATTGCTAAGAAGTTCCACTGTACAGTCAAGCAACTCAAGACTTGGAACGGACTGAAGAACGACAATATCCGTGAAGGTAAAAAACTGAAAATCTGTAAGTAATGGCAGAGAACGAAAAGATATATTATTCGCTTCGCGAGACGGAGACAGAAACCGGTATACCGGCTTCTACTTTGCGGTATTGGGAGAAGGAGTTTGAGGAACTCAACCCGCGCAAAGACGGGCACGGCAACCGCTACTACACCCGCGAAGATCAGGAAGTGATAAAGCGGATCAAGTATATCCGCGACGAACTCAAAATCACGCGCATCGAGGCGATCCGAAAGGAGCTACGCCTCAACGAGAAACACTCCGACCAGCGGCAGGCGGCACTCGATATCCTCCTGCGCGTAAAGAATGAACTATGTGAAATCCGCAAAATGATCAAGTAGTTGGCAAAAGAACGCAACATATTATTGGATTATCTTCGCGCGCTGGCTATTCTGATGGTCGCGACGGTGCATACATGGTCTTTGGCGCGTATCGATGTCGATTTGCACCCGACGCTGTCGCTGGTATATAGTCTTTTCCATCGCTGCGGTGTGCCTTTGTTTGTGATGATCTCCGGTGCGCTGCAATTATCTGCGCCGATCCGACCATTTGGGGAGTTTTATAAAAAACGCTATGCGCGCATCTTGATCCCGTTCCTGATCTGGAGCGCTGTGATCTATCTTCTTTCTTGCTTTGCCGGCAAATATCCGGAGATCCATTCGGTCGGCGACGGACTGCGCTGCTATATTCCCTATATGCTCACCAACCGCATCAATGAGGCATATTGGTTCATCGGCTTGATCGTTGCGCTATATGCAGTAACGCCTTTCCTGCAAAGAGCCCTGCAAGCCTGTAGTCGCAAAGAACTGCTGATCCTATGCGCTATATGGCTGTGCTATGTCGTAGTAAGACGTGTTTATCCGTCCCTCTACCTATTGGAGTACACCTCCCGACTGACCTATTTCTTAGGATTTTACGTACTGGGATATCTGCTGTACCGCGAATGGGGCGCTCTTGTAAAGCCCAAAGAGAATGCAATAGTCCGGGCAATCAGCGACTGCAGCTTTATGACCTATCTGATGCATATGGTCTTCATCACGCCGTTCTATATGCTGATCGGTTTTTCGGGAACCACGGCGCCGCTTTGGCAACTCATCCTCCTACCCATCAGCACGAGCCTACTCGTTGTGGCAATATGTACGTTTGGCGGCGTATTGCTCAAAAAGATACTGCCTATATATCGTTATTTAGGAATAAATTGATACAATATGAAAATAGATTGGAAGAAAATCGCCCCGTATCTGGTGGCATTAGTAGTATTTATCGGCTTTGCCGTGTTGTATTGTAGCCCCATGCTGGAAGGAAAAGTGCTGCAAGCAGGTGACACCATGAACTGGAAAGGAGATGCCAATGAAGTACTTGAGTACCACCAAAAGACCGGAGAAACCAGTTTCTGGACGAACTCTTTGTTTGGTGGTATGCCTACTTACCAAATCACAGGAAGTATGCCATCCGGAGAGATTACCAACCATACTCTACGAAACATTCTCCATCTGGGTTTGCCCGAGACAATGGGTATTATTTTTGCCTATTTCTTAGGGTTCTTCTTGATGCTTGTTTGTTTCGGCGTCAATCCCTGGCTCAGTATTGTTGGCGGCCTCGCGATAGGTCTAAGCAGTTATTTCTTTCTCATCATCCCTGCCGGACATGTCACGAAAGCAGTTGCTCTCGGTTTCTTGGCTCCTGTCATTGGCGGTGTATATGCAACTTTCCGAAAGAAATACTGGCTTGGAGCTCCATTGATCACCCTATTCGGTATGTGCTGCCTGGCGCTTCACCCGCAGATGACCTATTATGTATTTATGCTGATAGGAGTGATGGTTATTGCAGAGATCATTATACATTGCATCGAGAAACAATGGAAAGATCTCAGTATTGCGATAGCTGTCATTGCACTCTCTCTGGGAATAATAGCCGGCACACGTATCAGTTGGTTGAACATGAACCAATCGTACGTTAAAGAGACCATGCGCGGCGGACATAGCGAACTTACCAAACAAGCACAAGACAAGCCCGCTGAAGGATTGGATATCAAGTATGCTACCGATTGGAGCTATGGTATCGATGAGACCATGACACTTCTTATCCCGAACTGGGAAGGCGGCGCAAGCGGATATGATTTAGGCAAAGATTCAGAGCTGAGCAAGGCTATGCGCAAACAAGGTGTGGCAAAACGCGACGCAGAGCAGTTTTGCTCCCATGCACCTACCTATCGCGGCGAGAAGATGTTTACCTCCGGTGCCGTATATGTTGGAGCTGTCGTATGTTTCCTATTCGTTCTGGGACTACTCATCGTTCCGGGACCGTACAAATGGGCGCTGCTGTTCGCGACACTCATGTCCATCTTCCTGGCGTGGGGACGTAACTTGATGGGACTCACAGAACTCTTCTTCAATTATTTCCCGATGTACAATAAGTTCCGTGCTGTCGAGTCTATCCTTGTGGTCGCAGAAGTCACGATGCCTTTGCTCGGTTTTATGGGCTTACAACGTATCGTCAATGGCGAGATAGAGTGGAAGAAACTACGCACGAACCTCTTCATCGCCGGTGGAGTAACAGCAGGTATATGTCTGCTTGCAGCACTCTTTGCCGGTTCTATTGACATGACGAGCTCTTATGACGCGCAGTGGAAGAACCAAGTGCCTAACTGGCTCTACAACGCCATCCTAGATCAACGCGTAGCCATGGCAAAAGCAGACGCTTGGCGTTCACTGCTCTTCGTAGCACTTGGCTTCGCCCTTACCTATTGGTACGCATGGAAAATCAAAATTTCCAATCTCCAATCTCCAATTTACAATTCAATATTTTTCATCGGTTTAGCGATGATAATATTGATTGATATGGTTCCTGTGGACAAGCGTTTCTTCAACAACGATAACTTTGTCAAAGCGAAGGACAATGACGCGTACTTCAAGATACAGCCTTGGGAGGAAGAAATACTCCAAGACAAGAGCCTGGACTACCGTGTACTGAACCTCAACACCAACACCTTTAACGATGCACGCACCAGTTATCGTCTCAAATCCATCGGTGGATACAGTGCCGTCAAGTTACGCCGCTACCAAGACCTCATCGACGAGCATATATCTAAGATGAATTGGAGCGTACTGAACATGCTTAACACGAAGTATATCGTCACACGACAAGGCGTCTATCCAAATACCGAAGCGATGGGGAATGCTTGGTTTGTGAACGAAGTGCAGTTCGTACCGACGCCTGATGACGAGAGTGCGGCGCTCAATACGCTCGACCTGCACACAACGGCGGTTGCTGACGAGCAGTTCCGAGATGTGCTGACTTGCTCTTCACGCCCGAGTGAAGGCGACGAGATCACACTCACGGAATATCAACCCAATAAACTAACATACACCTCTAACTGTGCAACCGACCGCATAGCCATCTTCTCCGAGATTTACTATCCCGAAGGTTGGCATCTGTATGTTGATGGTGAAGAAAAACCGATAGGTCGTGCGAACTACGTCCTCCGTGCAGCAGTTATCCCTGCCGGCGAACATACGATACGAATGGAATTTGTACCTGATGCCTTGCGCTTGGACAAGTGGTCTATGGCTTTTGTTATCCTCGGCTTACTGCTCAGTATATTCGGTCTTACTTGGCCGCTTTGGCGTCAGTGGATAAAGAAGTAAACAGACCCTTAGAAACATTACAACGGAATAATACAAGGATGTCGCCTTTAGGACGATGTCCTTGTATTGCGTAATAGAGCCAGATGAAAAGGGTTCCTCCCCATTTGACGCACTCTGCAAAAAGACGTTTTGCATACGAGGCCTTACTTATCGCACGGGTACGCAGCTGTTCACTCATCCCGACACCTTCGCCTAACTTGGCGATAAATTCTTTTGTAGTACGTTTAGGCGGGATGCAATGCTGCACCTTAATATTCGGGAAATACAAAATCGGTATACCTGCTTGACGAATGCGGTTGAAGATATCCTTTTCCTCACCGGTTATTGCCTGTCCGGCCAAGAGCCGTATTGAACATTCCTACTCTATCAATCGTTTCGCGACTGATACCCATATTGGCACCTATCGGATAACTCTTTTTTGGTAATATTTTGACTTGTGATCCTAAATCTATCGCACTCACAAAACCCATCGCCCACGGACTGATCCATTTCGGAGTATCGCCTTCGAAAAACGGTTCTATCGCTCCGCCAAAAGCGCCGGCATCAGGATATTTTGCCAAATGAGCCTGCAAATTCGCGATATAATCCTCCCCCACCATTGCATCATCATCCAAGAACACCAACCATTCACCTTTAGCCTCTGCGATACCTCTATTTCGCGCATACGACAAGCCTTGTTGCTTTTCCACGAAGTCGGTTTATACTCTTTTACGAACCGCTCGCACTCCGCGGCTGTTCCGTCCGTAGAGTTATTATTGACGAGCACGATCTCCCAGCCTTCTTTGGCAGAATTCTTCGCTAAGCGGCTGAGACATTCATAGATATACTTCTCGCGATTATAAGTACAAATGATGAAGGATATAGTCATAGTTTGTCCCTTTCTTGTCTAAGGGTTCGTTATGATTAAACTTCCAGGTCAACTTATGGATTGGTGAACGGGATGTTGTTTGCTTCCATACATTCTCATCATAGTCCGCAAAGAGGGAGTACTGAAGCGTATGAGCATCCACGTTCGGAATGTACGGAATGCGCTTTTGCGCCCCCATACCTTGCTCATTATGCGTTAAAACCAAATAGAAGAATAGATGGAAGAGATAATAATCCCTCAATTTATTTTCGCGTCTCCAATAAGCAGCTAACAAGTCCATTAGTCTTTGTAAGACAGGATTCCCTTTGTGAGAAATAAGCAACCAACTGGATCCCATATGAGGCATGGATTGCAGTTTAGAAGACTGTAAGAAGAATAATGGAGCATCTGTCATCTGCGCAGGCAATTCATCAGTCAGCAATACCGTGGCATCGAGCCATATTCCGCCATGTTGTACTAGCAACGCCGTACGTAATATATCCGAGAAATGCGTAAAGGTGATGATGCCTTTTTTGTACTTCCGCACGATAGGTTCCGGCAACGTTACATACTCAAACAGGTTCTCCGCTGTTAGCACACGAACTTCGTACCTCGGCATATTCTGTTTCACCGAAGCCACGCACTTTTTCACGATCTCAGGCGCGTTCTCCATACCTTGCAACCAACACACCCAAATAATCCGCGTCGGTTCCTTCGCCTCCTGCGTCTCGTCTAACGGCCTTACAATCAAGTCCTTATATCTCCGCCACAAGTACTTGCTTGCTCGCTCGGCTTGTATCTGTTCTATGGCCGCCCGACTTCGCGTCCACCAAATCGGCCACACTGCCTTCTTCGCTTCACGCAAGCACATATACAAGCCTTTCTTGCGCAAAATATCCAAATATGTTTTTATGCTCCGCATGTTAAGAGAAATATTTTCGATAAGATCTATCCTGAGTATGTACAATACGTGTCTTGTAATCTTTTGCAGACCAATTTTTAATTGGTGTCATATAGGAATCCGAATAAATTGCTCTTAACCACCCATCAGCATCTACCGGCACATAAATTTGCAATCCGAGAAAATTACGACGTTCAAAATCACACACCGGCACATAACTCCTATCACACGGAAAGCCGTCTGTTGCATTTGCTTCTTTCCATTCTTTGGTTTCATGCCTACGTTGTATCACACTATACAATTCATTTCCCTCGCGTATGTAAATAAATATATCCAAGTGTAGTTTATGATATTCGTATGTTTCTTCGACTACTTGTCCTGTCGTGCTAATATAATTTTGACGAATTAAACGAAAACCGGCTTTATCCATTTTCTCGTGCAAATCTTCTGGCAATTCGGTTTCTAACACTCCAAGATCTATGTCTGGATCATATGAAATAAATCCATGCTCACGATACGCACCCAACAACGCGCCATAAGTTAAAAAGGCACGCACATTCATTTGAGAAAACACATTGTCTGCAGCTCTCAACATCGCGAGGCCATCGCGTTTCATTCGTCTCGCCTGAATCTCAAACTTCACGCGATTAATCAATTCTACAATTGGCTTATATAAACCTAATTTCACTAATATTTTAACAACAAAGTCTCTCATATATATTTCTTTCCCCATGCCAACACTTTATCTATAGTTGGCGTTCCTACCTGATACTTTACCGCCAAATCCTTTATCAACTGTAAACCAAACGGAAAATCTTCCGTAA
>CACYGT010000001.1 GCA_902774075.1 uncultured Bacteroidales bacterium | reverse complement strand
TACGGTCTTGAGACAAACGAAGGTACGGTCTTATTCCATACTTTAGATGTCAAATCGGCTGCAAAGATACAAAAAATATTTTAAATATACAACGAAGGTTGGTCAAGAGTGCCAAGAGTGCCAAAGCAAAAATAAGTAAAAAGGACTAAGCTGAGTAAAAAAAGATACATGCTAAAAATTATTACCGGCAAAAAAGATACAAGCTACAATACAAGCACGATACAAGTAGGATGCAAGTACAATACAAGCTGGATTAGTCCAGAATGACCCCAAATGGTCCGAAAAAGAAAAAACACATGACAAAGTTGACAAAGTGACAAAGTTGTGACAAAGTATAAAATGGTATAAATGAGTGAGGTAAGTGAAAGTTTGTCACTTTGTCAAAGCAAAAATAAGATAAAAAGATAAGATAGAAATCCATCAGTGACGTTCAGGATGCTCGCGAGATGGTCGCGGGAATGAAAGGGAAATAACTAATAGAACCAAGATAAAAACACAACAAAGATAGATATGAATAAAACAGCAGTACATATTATCACCGGAAATGGAGATACGGGTAAAACAACGACCGCGTGGTTTATCTACTTATTCCTTAAAACGAAAGGTGAAGTAGAATATTTCCGCGTCTTTTACAATGGAAACTATGACATCTTACCAGAATCAATGACACCAGCAGATGAGATTGATTCTTATGAACAGGATGGCATTAAACGTGCACATGATTTCTGTGCAATTGTCGTTGTAGCAGGTATCCGCATTGCTATTTTCAGTGCTGGAGACAATGTTCAGGCGATTCAGGCAGCTTTCGGCTGGCTTATTAAGATTGATGTTCATGTCTTCATTGGTTGTTGCCATAGTAATTGGAACTCTAGTGCCAGAATAGAGCTATCAAAGTACGAGAGCCAATATAAAATGCGCCTCTACAGAGTATATTGGAATCCGGAATTGATTACTTGGGAGAAGATCCGAATTAACCGAATCCAATTGATAACAGGTATTATTGAGAATATACTTATCCCGAATACAGAAGAGCGCGAGAATATTAAAAGGAATATTAGGTTAGATTATATTGAGCATTGCTTAAGTGATTTGATTGCTTATATGAACTCTATCAAAGAGCAGATGCCATATGAATTGCCTGCTACAAATGATGCTGAGTCCTTGCATTTTGAATTACAAGAACAACGGGTTTTAAGTCAATTAGAAGAGCTTAATGATCTAATGAACGAGTTACGTCCACATCTAAAATATTATATAATTTAATTTTAAGATAATTAACATAAAATCAAAATATTATGATACGAGAATTTGAGGCTTCGGAATTTATTGCTATGTTGGCATTAAATGAAGAAGAAAATGGCAAAAATGAACTTCGTATCTCTATAGATGACCTTTTTAAAGAGGCAAGAGATATTGAACAGAGACACTCAGACGTTCGAATAAATTTAAGTTCGAACTCTTTGCAGTCATTCTTTTGTCGAGTACCTCAATATATCTATATGGAACATGAACATATAATAATAACCGATATCTCCCATGAAAGTTTGTTCTTGCAGAACTATGCATCTAAAACAACTTTCATAGAACTAAAAGCTTAAAGACATGAAAAAAATCATTGACTCGGTACACGGAACTATTTTTATAGACAACTCTTTCTTTGAACATATTATTGATACTGAATTATTTCAAAGGTTAAGACGAGTCGAGCAATCATCAATACGTTCCATATTCCCAAGTGCGAGACATGATCGTTTCGTCCACTCATTAGGCGTGTTCCATATAGGATTGATGATAGAACGACAAATACGAAGAGAAAATAAGAACCATAATTACAATTGGTATGGAATAAGCGGGAAGCCGGAAAATTCAGAACAAGAATATAAAAAAATAGCTCATTCATATTTAGTGGCATGTTTGCTGCATGACATAGCACATGCTCCATTTTCGCATACATTTGAAAAGTATTATGGAACGAAAGAGAGCTTATGTGAACTATTATCAGATAGATTAACTGAAGGCTTTCGCTCGGATATTACTAATATCGACGACATCAATTATCACGAGTATGCGAGCGCATATGTGGCAATAACTGAGTTTTCAAATGCTATTGAATGTTTACAAGCGAAAGTGGAGTTGGTCGCACGAATGATAACAGGGGTAAAGTTCTCCGACAATAATTTACGTTATAATCAAATCGCTAATGGCTTTATCTCTTTGCTGCATGGAGATGTGATAGATGCTGATCGTTTAGACTATGCTTGTAGAGATGTATGGGCATCTGGCTATGCTACATCTGCAATAGATGTTCAACGAATGGTAATGGGTATTCATTTCCAATTAGAGAATGGCAGATATGAATTATGCTTTAGAAGTAATGTTCTTAATGAGATTGAAAGTGTAATAAACGTGAAAGACTTTCAAATGAAGAATGTTATTCACCATCATACTGTGGAATATGAGCAAGATTTGTTAAAACGAGCGGCGGAAGAAATGGCACTACATTTATTTCCAGAAGTTTTAGATGGAGAAAAGGCCTTAAAGCAAATTATATCAATTCCTAGTGTTATAGGTCAATGTCCCCTTCCTCCAGATTCAAAACATAGAATAAAGCATATCACAGACGATGATTTAATATATTTAATTAAAGATGATGAGAATAATTCTTATTATAAAGAATGGGCATCTAGACAATTTGAGAAATTTGCATTATGGAAAACACGTGATGAATTTTATGCCTATTTTGGAGACATCATCCCATGGGGTATTGACATACCAGAAGCTTCCATTAGACCGATTGTAGAACGAGTAATTGTGAAATATGGTTATGATCCTCAAACAGATTTACGAATTATCAAAGTTACTTTTAAAGACAGGGTTAAATTAGATGATCTTAATGTATTTATAGGAGGCAAGGTCGTAAAGTACAGCCAATTATACTACAATAAGCATTCATTATTAAAAAATGAAGAGCAAAATAAACCAATAGAAACAATATTTTGCTTTGTTTATCTACAAAAAAATAAGAATATTTCCTACCGTAACAAGGAGTTTTTGAAAAAAAAGAAGAAACTTATAGCAGACATTAAAGAAGAGATAAAAATTAATTACCCTCAAACTAAGATTATTGATAAGGCTCAAATGATATCATACTTAGTTAAAGGAGAGCACAGTGAACTATTAAGAACCATATTGCAAGGAAAACCATATCCGTGTAAAGTACAATACGAAGGTAAATCGTATAATGCTGTAGCGGAAAGAGTTGATAATGGTGTATGTTTTGATATTAAAGATGTTCATAAATCTTTTTATGTGGAGAAGGTTAATGGTATAATTTATGAAAAGAATGAGATAAGCAAATATATACAACTTTTTGATTCAATTCAAAAAGAAAAGTAATCTAACACAATATAAAACACCCGCCCACGTGCGCGGGAAGAAAACCGAAAATAAATAACAAAATATACTAACAAAAAATTAAAACATCATGAAAAAAATTAACTTAATCGAATGGCTATCTAGAAATAGCCATGAAAAACAATCACCGCAGCGCTTCGCCCGCTATGCGGCAATGCTACTCCTATTATTAACATGCGTTACGCACGCGTGGGCAACGGATTGGTATCTCTCCGGTCCTACAGCTTTTGGAGGTTACGATTGGGGAACTCAAAGTTCGCTAAAAATGTCTTCATCTGGTATTTCCAATTGGGTTTATAAAAGTTTACAGCCAGGTGGAGAATGGGCCGGATTTAAGGTTACGGATGGAAGCACCTGGTATGGAAAGAATAGTGGTAACGTTGAAGTTGGAACCGAATATACTCCATCGTCAAATGGAAGCGCAGATCCTAACTATTGCGACTTTTCGCAATATGCTAGTATGCCGTATTACTTCTTCTTTAACACTTCCACTAAGAAACTGATGATTCAGCCTAATTACTACCTTGCAGGTAGTTGCGGTGCAACGGATCATAGTTGGGCAACAGATAAAAACACCAATACCTATGATGCTACAAATGGTTATTTCAAGTGGAACACAATGTCATTAACAGCCGAAACCGAATATAAGTTCAAACTTACCAATGGTCAAGGTACTGCATGGACATATACTTTTCATGATTGGAGCGGTGTGACAGCAACGAACGGAACTAAAAATACTACTGATGGTAGTAATAATATTTGTTTTGAACCAGATCATGATGGTGTAGCTGTTATTACATTCAAACCTACAGACAATACGATGGTTATTCACTGCCCTTACCAAGTATCATACAATAAGGGAGCGAACGGAACGGGGTCGAATACAACTGCTTCAAAAACATGGAATTCAAGCCTTACTCTTGCAGGCGTCACATTCACACGTGATGGCTATACACAAGACGGATGGTCAACTTCAGATGGAGGAGACAAGGTGTATAATTTAGGAGGAAGTTATACTGCGAATGCTGATGTAACCCTCTATCCTCACTGGTCAGAGAATAAATCTACTGTTACGCTGGTTTCTTCACCAGCTAACAAAGGCACTTTTACCGTAGGCGGTTCAACAGTTACCAGCACTCAAGCGGGTGTAGCAACCACTCCGTCTGTGACAGCAGTTCCTATTGATGGATATCACTTTGTTAGTTGGTCAATTACCGGCGGTGCAACAGTTAGTAGCACGACAACCAACCCGACAACCGTAACAGGTGGTGGTGCAGGAGCAGCAGCAACACTTACTGCTACTTTTGCTGCAGATGACGTTTATTCATTGACTGTCGCGGCTGGAACAGGTATCTCTTCTGTTTCCGGTTCAACAAACGATATAAAGGCGGGTAATAACATCGCTATTTCAGCTACCGTCGCTACCGGATATACATGGAGCACGTGGACAAAAACAGCAGGTTCAGGTACGCTTTCTACATTTACCGCTGGAACTAAGAATCAAACCGTAACTGTCGGTACAGCGGGCGATATAACACTTACTGCTTCGGCAACAGAGAATATGTCAAGTTTGACCACCAGCAACCATTACGACGCTGGCGATCCTGAATATTTTGTACCAAGTAAATCAGTTTCGTCAATCGGTATTTCGACAACGGCTGATTTGGTAGCAGCTACACCAAGTACAGGTTATCGATTTGCTGGATGGACACTTTCCAATAACATCGTTGTAACAAGCGGAGATGAAGACACGGATCTTTCTATTACCGTTCGCACGACCGGAAATGGTGCAGCAGCAACTGCACAGGCTAATTATGAAGAGGTATTGTCACAAAGTACGTGGGTTCTGAAAGGAGGTACCAACGTTACCGGAGATAACTGGAGCTCTGAGCACGCTTTAGCAAAAAAGACAGGACATTCCACGGAAAGTATTGTTTATTACACGGCATCGATTAGTTCGACCAATGCGGGTGATGACGATAGCAATGCTTATAGTTTCAAGATTGTCAAGAAAGGTGATCCTGACACTTGGTACGGATTAGGAGATAAGAATTGTGGTGGTGGCGAATGGTGGTATAGTCGTTCAACGGGAGAAAAGACGATGAACACCGGTAATAAGAACATCCAAATTATTGCAGATGTTGCCGGCGACTATGAAATCAAAGTAGATTACTCCACTCCTGCGTCGCCGAAAGTCACGGTTACCTTCCCGACTTCGTATACGTTGACGTATTCGTTAGGTACAGTGCCCGGTACGAGTGGTAGTATCTCATCGAGTCCGACTACGGCGAGTGGTAGTAAGGTACTTAGTGGAAGTACGGTTACTCTTACTGCTCCAAGCGAAAAGACCGGATATTCTTGGAAAGGATGGTATCCTAATGCGGATGGTTCGGGTGTACAACAATGTTCTACTAAAGCATATGCAGTTACGATGAACGCCGACAAGATCTTGTATGCTTGCTATACCGAAGACATGCATGATGTTACGGTAACGGCTGGTGATCATGGTCACATCACAGCACCTGCTTCCCCGGCAACAACCGTTAGCGCGGGTATCTCTACAGGTGCTACTATTACAGCGGTCGTTGACGACTATGGCTATTTCTTCCAAGAATGGACTGTAGAAAGCGGAAGTGCTACTTTTGCAAATAGCAGAAACGCAAGCACAACGGTTAATGCAACGTCGGATGCAACCGTTCAGGCGAACTTCGTTTCTCACTGGACCATTGCCGGTGGTAACAGCACATCAAAAGATGGCGCTGATGCTATGGGAGACTGGGATGAGTATCGGAATGGTATTGATAACTGGACACAAAACGCCCAAAGTGAATATATCGGTTATGTAGATATTGATCTCCCTGCGAACACGCTGTTCTATTTTAAGGTCCGTGATTTGAATAACACAAACTGGTACGGAAATACCGGCGAGATGACTTATACGAATCATACCAATTGGGTAATGTCTAAGGACGAAAGCAAAGAGTGCCGTATTACGACAGCCGGTAAGGGAACGTATCGATTCACGTGGAATGAGAATCAAAAGAAACTGACGGTTACGTATCCGACATCTTATACCGTAACGTACAATGTGTCATCGTTCTACAACGAGGATAATGGGCACGACTATAACAACACTACCGGTGGTACAATCTCGTACGCGAAAGATAATGATAGTATTACGGTCGCAACTGGTAAGTATGTCGTTAGCGGTGGAAAGATGGTCTTCAAGGCGACGCCGGCTACAGGATTCACCTTCGCAGGTTGGTATAGCAATAAGGAATGTACAACGGCTTATACCAATGGTTCCGGAGGCGCCAAGATTGCAGGTGATAGTTTGGTTCTTACCATCGGCGCAGCCAAGACCGTTTATGCAAAGTTTACAGAGATCATGACGACGGTAGAGATTAACTATACTAAAATAGATGATTTCTACGGTGAGACATGTGGTTGGGTAAAAGTAGGCGGAGCTACTAAAGAGCCAGACTCTAAAATCAAAGTTGGTGTACATACCACTGTAACCCTGAGAATGGAGGCAGATTCAACTTCACACTATTATAGTAGTGTGTCTTATTGGACTCATGATGATATCGAGAAAACCGACTCCGTAGGCGCAGACTATCATTGCGATCTTACCCTAAGAGGAAAAGGTGCTGGTGATAACTATCAAAGCATTTATGTTAGCTTCCCGCAATTGGAGAAAATCTACTTCAAAAACTGGAATGACGAGACCAAATCTGCTCTTTGGGATAGTGTCTATGTAGGTTTCAACCCGAACGAAGATGGTCTGGGAGAAAATGTATGGGGCAAATCAAATGATGATGTTCGTGCAATGAAACGCGATGGAGAAGATAACTACAATTATGTGCGAGGCAAGTATGACTATTACAGCATGTGGTGGTCTTACGTACCGCGTCATATGACCAGAACAGGAAACAAGAATGTAGTCTTCTTCAATAAGGGAGTAATGCGTACATATGAGCATTTCGCGCATGGTAAGGCAGCTTATCGAAAAGACTATAACAAGAAGAACAACATGTTCGTACCAGCATCTACCAAGAAGGAAACCTTAAATACGGATTGCGACTACTATAGCAACGGTTATTGGCGGAACTTCTGGGTATCAGCTAATGAGAAACAAGGTTATTATCTCCAGAAAAAGACAGGTACGAATACCTACGAAGAGTTGGGCGAGTTCTTGGCGACAAAGGGCACAACCTACACGAACGAGTACCTCACCGAAATGGAATATACGGTTCGCTTTGATAATACGAACGCTGCCGACTTCCGAATTGTCAGTGCCGGTGGTGAGCATTACGTAGCGAATGCCAATCTTACTTCCGGTGCTCCGAGTAGTTATTTGAAGTCGGATAATGCTGACGACCATTCTTTCAGAGTGACTCCAACCGCAGAAGGTAACTATGTCTTCAAGATTGTTCAAAGTTCAGATACGATGGACATCAGCGTGGATTATCCGGTAGCTATAGGTGACTATGTATTGGAGAATGTCTATAACGACGGTAGTGAGAGGACCGCTCGTTCGAACGTCATCAAGGCTTCTGTTGCAGAGACGCCGACCCGCTACTCGATGTATCTCAGTAATGCAGGAGGCTCTGCTACTCTGAAACTGCGTAGGTGTACCGATATTAACGGAAGTGGTGATGCCGTATGGGATGAAGGAACGACTACGAACTTAGGTGCGGTATTAACAGCTGTTGGTACTACACCGGGTGTATATCAGTTTGATCTTACGGTAAATACGAGCAATCATCAGGTCTCCTCGGTTGATAGTGTTCGTCTCTATACTGGCAACTACTACATCAAAGTGGATGCTGCTCCGGGTGGATGGGCAGGTTACACACGTAATGTCATGGATAAGAACTCGCTCGGATTCGATCGTACCAAGTCTTACACCTTCGATAACTATTGGTGTAAATACTACGGCACAGGAACGGCTCACACTGCGAATATCAAGTGCGTTGTTGCGAACGACTATTGTAACCAATTGTCCGATACATTGAAGCAAGATGCGCTCAGTATTGCATGGATGTCCGGAGGTGAACCGTACGTGCCGAACGATGGAACAAGTATCCGTTTCAGCTACAATAGTGCAACCAACACGATTAACCGTGCTTATCTGAAAGCTCAAGATTATGATGATTACTTGGATATCAAGGTATCTACTGACGATAAAGTATATAATACTTCTGACGAGGATCTATACGGTGCATCGGCTAATAAATGCCGCTTCACGGATACCGAGGATTGGGTATATGAGAAGACCGTCAAGGTAATACCCGGTGGTAAGGCCGGAGTCGTAGCTAATTATGCTTCTATAACGCAAACCTTCCTCCCGGATACCACCACCCTGATCGGTAGTCCTGATGCATCCAGCACGAAATATACGATTCGTTTGGTTTATGACTTCAAGACGAACTATATGATGTCATCATTCATGATAGATGATGAAACGACTATTAATGAAAACTTGTCTGACTTTGATATGTTGTGGGTACGCCATAAAGACGAGTCGGCAACCCAGCTCACATTAGGAACCGGAAAGAAACTGACAAATGTTCGTCCAATTGGTGCGATTGAGTTCCGTTATGACTCTGTATGCAATGATGCATCTCATTCTGGAACCGGTTGGGTGGATATGCATTCGTGGACTTCGCAGAACCGTCCATTCCTCAAATACTTTGTATCCTTCCCGTTTGATGTGGAGATGAATAGTATTTTCGGTTTGAATCAAGCAAGTTATGGACTATATTATGACTATGTAATTCAGAAGTACAATGGAGCAAAACGTGCTAAAGACGGTCTGTTCTTCGGTGATGATAATAACTATTGGGAGAATGTAGAAATGGGCGACACCTTGAAGGCTAATGAAGGTTACTGCGTCATCTTTGATAATGAGTACGTG
Source organism: uncultured Bacteroidales bacterium (assembly GCA_902774075.1). GTDB lineage: Bacteria > Bacteroidota > Bacteroidia > Bacteroidales > Paludibacteraceae > Colicola. Next base: position 91,844 of record CACYGT010000001.1, on the reverse strand, counting down.
AGTGGTCTGAGAGGCCAGATGTGGGAGCATAAGACAACCCGCAGTAAGGTGTATCTCTACTTCCCCGCTTTGAAAGAGGTGGCTACTATTACGAATAGTAATACGGAGACCACGGTTCCGGCACATACCTGTACCATCGATCGTTCGTATACCGTAAGTGGAAAAACAAAGAACCACATGATTACTGACTCGCACTGGAACTTGATTGGTAATCCGCTCTTCCATGATGCTTACATCAAGAAATTCACAAACGGTGAAGAACTCCAGAAGGATAGTACATTGAAGTCGTATTACTATATGGATCTCACTAGCACCTGGGCGTCACAAGATTGGAAGACAGAAACTGTTACAACGGGTTCTACGCAACTCAAAGCAATGTCTAGTGTACTAGTACAGTGGTGCGGAACGATTAACTGGGGCACATCTTCAGGTGCTTTGGCTGCACCGCGCAGAACGAACGATGAGAAGGACTATCTGGCACAACTGGAAATCTGGTATAATGGTAATAAAGCAGACCAGACCTTCGTAAAATTGAGTGAAGAGGCAGATACGGCGTTTGTACTCCGCGAGGATATGTGTAAGGTTTTAACAACCGCAAGACCGAATATCTACACCTTTGCCGGTGATTACGATGTGGCGTATAACGAAATGCCGATTGAGAGCTGCACGGTTCCTGTGGGAGTTTTGGCTCGCAGAACAGGCACCTATACCTTCTCGATGCCGAAGAACTTCAGTGGAACGGTAACGCTCATTGATAAGTTCGATGGCACGCGTACGAATCTGGCGATGGAGGACTATGAGGTTTATCTAAATAAGGGAACGATAGACGATCGCTTCGAATTGGAGATAAACATCAGCAAGATGCCGACGGCTATTGATGGTGCAGAAGATGGTTCCGGTTCGTTGAAGGACGGTAAGGCGCATAAGTTCATCATGAACGGCGTAATGTACATCCTCGAGAACGGTCGTATCTATGATGCACAAGGTAATCGTGTGAAATAATGGATGAATGGATTAATGGATGAAAGGATGAATGAAATGAAAAAATTAGTTATGATACTCATGGCGGTGGCGCTGATAGCGCTGCCGACCATGGCGCAACAAGATCAATGGCAGTCCACATCGTCGTTGCCTACTTCCGGTAGTTCGTACACGCCGCAGGTAACGCCGGTAGGCGCTCAAGCTCCTGCACAGCAGAGTTCGGTAGGTGCTCCGTATACGCCGAGTATAACAGGAGGACCGAATAGGTCTATTGAGGGCAATAATGAAAATTGGCAAGAAGGAGATGAAGGTTCTCCCCTCGGAGATGGACTTATTCCGCTGACGTTGCTCGCGCTCGCGTACGCCTTAGTGGTTTACTTACGCAAGCGTAAGCAAACGTTAAACGGTTAAATTGTTAAATCGTTAAATTGTTTTAGTAAATAAAAATACATAAAATTGATTATTGATTTACGAATTTTATAATCAATAATCAACGATAAACAGAAATAAAGGTTTAAACGGAGATTTTTACCAAACCCTCCGAAAGGAGTGGTCATTTTCATAATATTTTTATACTCGCCACTGCCACTCGTGAGAGCCGCAGTGGTTTTTTGCGCCATAAACAAAGATAAAATATATTAAATTCTTGCACATGTCGGAAAAAAGCAGTACCTTTGTCAGCGCAATGAAGAAACTACTTTTTATTATACTTTGTCTGATGCTGTTGGGGGCATGCGGAGGGCAGAAGGAGCGCGCGGAAGAGCAGATCGTGGAGGATAACATGGTGTGGTATCCCGGGCGGACATTCAACTATAAGCTGAAGTTCAACGATCTGCAGTCCCGGCAACATGAGGTCGCTTCGCGGATAGGTTTGTCGCGTCCGCCAAAAGATAGGGACGATGCCGCCTCTATGCGCAAGCAGCTCGTGGAGATCAAGACCAATGATAACTATATCGTCGATAGCCTCACGCATTCGGTTCCGTTCTTGATTCCTTCCGCCAAACGTGAGTTAGACTCCATCGGTGCGGAGTGGGCGGATATATTACGCCGCAACGGCTTACCGCATTACCGATTCTATGTCACGAGTGCGCTTCGTACGCAGGAAGATGTGAAGTATCTCCAGCGAAGCGGAAACATCAATTCGACGACGCAGTCTTGTCATTGCTATGGCACGACCTTTGATCTCGCGTACATGCGTTATAATAAGGTAACGCGCACGCGCGATTACGTGCACGAGGATAATCTGAAGCTGGTGTTAGGACAAGTGCTGCTCAATCACCAGCGAGCAGGAAAGATTTTCGTGAAGTACGAGTGGAAGCAGAGCTGCTTCCATATAACGGTGAGAGGTTAGGGGTTACGGGATTTTTTCTCGCAGGCATCGGCGAGGCCGCAACCGGAGCAGTCCTCGGTGTCGGTGCAGTTCTCGGGATCTCGGGACTCCGGTATACCGGTATCCCGATTTCTCTTTTTCTTAATGCGTTCGTTAATCTCTATCAGCGCGAGAATACCGACGGCCATGACGATAAAGGCTATAAGTGCTTTCAAATCTCAAATCTCCAATTTCAAATCTCAAATTTCAAGTTTCAAATTTCAAATTCGTCGTTGACTCTGTCTTCTTCGATAACCAGATTGTCGATGATGAACTGCTGACGCTCGGCGGTGTTCTTACCCATATAGTAGGCGAGCAGTTCGTTGACGGCATCTTCCTTACGGAGCGATACTTGGTCCAGACGGATACCGGAACCGATAAAACCCTTGAATTCATCGGGAGAAATCTCACCCAGACCTTTGAATCGTGTGATCTCAGGATTCTTACTCTTGGCGATCGCTTTCTGGCGCTCTTCTTCCGAATAGCAGTATGTTGTATTGTTCTTGTCCTTGACGCGGAAGAGAGGCGTCTGGAGGATATAGACGTGTCCTTTCTTGACGAGGTCCGGGAAGAACTGCAGGAAGAAAGTCAGCATCAGCAGACGAATATGCATACCGTCCACATCGGCATCGGTAGCGATGATGACTTTGTTATAGCGCAGTTCATCGAGGCCGTCTTCGATATTAAGGGCCGACTGCAGGCAGTTGAACTCCTCGTTCTCATAGACCACCGATTTGCTCAGGCCATAACTGTTGAGCGGTTTACCGCGGAGCGAGAACACAGCCTGCGTACGGACGTCGCGGCTCTTGGTGATCGAACCCGAAGCCGAGAGACCCTCTGTGATGAAGATACTGGATTCGAGACGCAGATCCTCGTCGGAGTCCTTGGACGGGCGCACAGGCTTGGCATCGTTGAGGTGGATCTGGCAGTCACGGAGCTTGGGGTTGTTGACGAGGTTCTTCTTTGCCCGCTCGCGTGCTACTTTGCTTACCGCCGCAATCGCCTTACGCTCTTTCTCCGAGTCCTGGATCTTCTGCAGCATCACTTCTGTGATCTCCGGGTGCTTGTGCAGGTAGTTATCCAGTTGCTGCTTGACGAAGTCATTGACGAACTTATTGACACTCACGCCGCCGGTGGGACTCATGTCTTTGGAGCCTAACTTAACCTTGGTCTGGGACTCGAAGACCGGTTCTTCCACATTGATGGCGATAGCGCCTACGACGCCGTTTCGGATATCGGCGAGTTCCTGGTTCTTGTTAAAGAACTCTTTGATAGTACGACCGATGGCTTCGCGATAAGCCGCCTGATGGGTACCGCCCTGGATCGTATGCTGACCATTGACGAAAGAGAAATACTCATCGCCGTTCTGGTCGGTATGCGTGAGGGCTATCTCGATATCCTCGCCGACGATATGGATGATTGGATAGAGCGGCGTCTCTGTCATGTTCTCCGTAAGCAGGTCCAGAAGACCGTTCTTGGAGACAAATTTCTTGCCGTTATAGACGAGCGTCAGACCGGTATTGAGGTAGGCGTAGTTACGGAGCAGCTCCTCGATATAGTCATCGCGGAAATGGTAGTTCTCAAAGAGCCCTTTGCTGCTATCCGGCACAAACTCGATGATGGTACCGCGTTTCTGCGGACCATCATAATCGAGGATACCGGTATCGGAGGTTAGTTTGCCTTCTGCGAACTCCGCACGACGCGTCTTACCTTCGCGGAAAGACTCTACTGCAAAGAACGACGAGAGGGCGTTGACGGCTTTGGTACCCACACCGTTGAGGCCGACGGATTTCTTGAAGGCCTTGCTGTCGTATTTACCACCGGTATTGAGCACACTCACTACCTCCACTAACTTACCCAAGGGGATACCGCGACCATAATCGCGTACGCGTACACGACCATCCTGTACGTCCACTTCTATCACTTTGCCTTCGCCCATACGGTACTCATCAATCGAGTTGTCGATACTCTCTTTGATAAGCACGTAGATACCATCGTCCGAATGACTGCCGTCACCCAGTTTACCGATATACATACCCGGTCGACGACGGATATGCTCCATGTCATCGAGGTGAATGATGTTCTCGTCGCCGTAATCCACGGCCGGTACATTTATTTCGTCTAATTCTGCCATACTATTTCAAAAACGACTGCAAAGGTACTGCTTTTTTTTTAAATACGCAAATAATTGCGTAAATATATGGTTTATAGGTTGGTTTTTATCCAATCGAAGCGCTGTTCCAGCCACGTGAGCAGGGCCTCGACGTGTTCGTCATAGGTCTCGAACATATTGGGTGAGGAAGCAATCTGACGGGTATAGGTGTGCCAGATCTGTTCATTGGCATCGGCATGGGTTTTCATCATCTGCGCGTTCTTGCGTACAAAATCCAGATAGGTGGTCTTATGGGCGTAGAACCACTCGAAGCGTCCTTTGGCCGCTTTGGCAAAATCCGGGTCTTCGAACAGGCGCGCGTACCACTGGACAGTGCGGATGTACCATCCCTCAGGGGAATTGCAGTTGTTATACACCGAGTTACTAAACGCCAGATCAAAATCCCATATCGGTCCCATGGCTATCTTACCGTCCGGGGTGCTATGCATGTAACAGCTGCTAAAAAAGGCCGCATCGTTGTTCTTGGCGATCTCGTTGATCCAATACCAGTCGATAAAGGACTGCTCGTCCAGATAGTTTCTCCAGCCTTCGTTTTTATCGGTGAAATCGGGAGAAAAGAGCACATCGTCCGCTTTGTTGAACAGGGCTTCTATCTCGGCCGCCTGAGAGGCTGCAGAGTTGGATGGATAGTGCAGGTGTACGGGTTGCGCGACATGCGGAAGAGTGAACGAGACATCTGTTGGCTCGGTCCAGGCATCGATCTCTACCAACCAGCCGTCTTCGGGGAGTCGTACTCGGTTCGGATGAACCTGTATTTTCTCGCAGAGCACATGCGGACCTTTGGCTTGGCCGTTGAAAGTCAGTTCGACAAACTTCCACCGCGGTGACCAATCGAGCCAACTGTCTGCGCCGATACGAAAAGCCAGCGCGGAACGTAACATCGTACGATCGATATAATCGGGCAAAAGTACCCATGATTTGGCTGACGGCATATGGAAGAGGCTGCATTCGCGATGGAGCTTGAGCAGGAAGGGATGTTTGGGCCGCATGGCTGTGGAGTTACCGCGCAGATGGATCTTGGCTTGCGGCTCATGAAAGAAAAAACCGTCTCCGCTGAGGCTTGCCTCGCAGCGGATATCCTCTCGGCCTATCGAGTCGTAGGGCGTTGGGGTGTTGATGGCTAACTGCCCGAAAGAAGCGGGCGAGAAAGAAGGCTCGTCCGACTGACAGGCAGCAAGGCTCAGCAGGCCTGCAAGAAAAAGGTATTTAACAGAGGCCTTTCTCATGCGCCAGTTGCAGCAGATATTGTTTGGCAGGTTCGTACTCGTTGGGGATGATACCATCGAGGATGGCATCCTTGATAGCGGCTTTCAGTTCCCCTACCACCGCGCAGGGCTCCAGATGCAGCAGTTCCATAATCTCATCGCCTTTCACCGGCGGTTGGAAATTACGGATACGGTCGCGTTCTTCCAGTTCCACCATCTTCTGCCGTACCAACTGATAGTTCCGATGGAATCGGGCTTTTTTCTCTTCGTTGCGACTGGTGATATCTGCGTCGCAGAGTAACATCAAGTCGTCGATGTCATCGCCGGCTTCAAAGAGCAGACGTCGAACGGCGGAGTCAGTAACCGTATCTTCGATGAGGTTGATCGGCCGCATGTGCAGGTCCACCATCTTCTTCACATACTCCATCTTCTCGTTCTGCGGCAGTTTCATCTTCGCGAAGATCTTCGGTACCATCTTGGCGCCGATATAGTTGTGATTGCGGAAAGTCCAACCGGCCTGTTCGTCCCATGCTTTGCTCTTGGGCTTGCCGATATCGTGCAATAACGCCGCCCAGCGGAGCCATAAGTCATCCGAATTCTCTGCTAAGTTGTCCAGCACCTTGAGGGTGTGGAGGAAGACGTCTTTATGTCCGCGGCCTTCTTTGACCTCGATGCCTTTGAGGGCCACCAACTCCGGGAAGACGAGCGGTAAGAGACCGGTCTTGTCCAGTAAGAGCCAACCCTCTGAAGGACGACGGGAGAGCATAATCTTATTCAGTTCATCGGCGATACGCTCGCGCGTGATGATTTCCATCCGATAGGCATTGCGTGCGATGGCATCGAAGGTCTCCGGATAGAGGTTAAAGCCCAGTTGGGTCGCAAAACGAATCGCACGCAACATACGCAGCGGGTCATCGCTAAACGTGATATCCGGATCGAGCGGCGTACGAATGATGCAACGCTCTAGATCGCCGATTCCATCGAACGAATCCAGCAGTTCGCCATAGCGATTCTTGTTGAGACAGATACCCATAGCGTTGATGGTGAAGTCGCGCCGCTCCTGGTCCTCTTGCAGCGTTCCGTTCTCCACGATCGGATTGCGGCTGTTGTGCTGATAACTCTCTTTGCGGGCACCTACGAACTCCAGTTCCAGGTCGTTCTTCTTCACTTGCGCGGTACCATAGGTCTTGAAAACCGCCAGATGAGCCCCTCTGCCCAAACGTTTGGCTACCGCTTCGGCGAGGGATATTCCGCTACCTACCACTACTACGTCGATATCTTTGGATGGGCGGTGCAGGAGAAGATCCCGCACCCAACCGCCAACCACATAGCACTCCAGTCCCAGTTTGTCGGCTTCTTCTCCCACCATGTGCAAGGCAGGATTCTCTATTTTCGGATCGGTGATAATCATTTCTGTTTGGTGATAAATAAGTCCGGTCTGTCGGAGATGATACCGTCGGCTTTGGTCGGTGCCTTAGCCGGGTCATCTATGGTCCATACTTTGACTTCTTTCCCATGCGTATGCATGTCGTCGATGAAACGGTCGGAAGCAAAGAACCGGAAGATATTGAAAGAAGCCACAAAATCGTATTTGTCCCAACTGAAGGTGTTGAAGCTGTTGTCGACAATCACATTGCCCATACGCGCGATCAGCAGTTTCTCCAACCGAAGCGTCGGGTCGATGGCGTGCAGTTTGAAGAGCACATCGTCGTTGAAAGACTGGAAGACCACTTCTTTCTCCATCTGATAGGACTTGACGATGCTGTCTGCCAGCGCCTCTATACCCGGGTACTGGTCATCGCGTTTCTTCTTGATCTCCAGAAGCAGCGGACAGCGGCCTTTGCATAACTCGAGCACTTGCTCCAAGGTCGGAATAGACTCATCGGACACCGAGCCGTCGTGATTCAAGAGTCTTAGACTCTGTATCTGATCGAGCGTCATCTCTTCTATCTTGCCTTTTCCGTTGGTGGTGCGGTTCACACTCTGGTCATGGCACACCACAATACGTTTGTCGGCCGTCAGGTGCAGGTCTACCTCCACCATATCCGCACCCGTTTGGATACCTTTTTCGATACAAGAGAGGCTGTTTTCCGTTCCCAGAAGCGCCCCACCGCGGTGAGCAATAATGATCGATGTCAAAACAGACATAGCTACTAACAATTTATTCATTATAAACGAAGGTTAAACATCTTGTTAAATACGATTTTGACTACGTACTCGAACCACTCGAAGCTGTCGTTCGCTTTCTTGGTAGCCTGCAGCGACTGTACGACTACATCGTCGATCGCCTCTTCGTGGATGAGGGTGTAGATAAGGGCATTGCCGAACTTATGGGTAAAGAGGTCCGACAGACGTTCGCCGCCCGGGTTGTAACCCAAGATATCGTCCTTGTAATCACCAATGCCCGGGAAGGTAAACCGCACGATGTCTTTGGTCAGGAACGCATTCACCTGCTGCGGGAAATAGTTCTTGGCAGTACCTAAGATCTTACCGATGAGCGTGATGATGGACTCGCTCGTATCCGGATAACGCGGGTTGATGTTTTGCTCGAATTCATCGAGTATTTTGCGGTTCGGTATCTGCTCCATCACGGAGAGCAACAGGTCGAGTGAGGTGTAGATATAGCCGGAGTCTGCCACCAGTTCGGAGATGTTATTGAGCAAGTGTACCAACAGCTCTTTGTCGCGCGTCTCGATGGCTTGGTTGATCAGTTGGCGGAAAGCAGGAACACTCTTGGCCTCTGGGTCTCTGTTATCGCCATATCGTACGCAATAAACCATCGCGTACCAAGTCATCACATTGCGCTTGTAGAGTTGCATCGGGTTAGCCTTGTAACTATTGCGACCCTTGAACCATCCGCGGCAACGGAGTGTCCAGTCCACACACCATTCGGTCAGCATCTCTTCTACCTCTTTCGGCAGTTGCGGCATCTTCAGACCTAACTGATAGAGGACGTAGATGAAGGACATCTGCGAGTAATCAAACCACTCGGTGTTGCGGTTAGAGCCCGCACGCAGGGCTTGGATGATAGGCTCTACGTTCCTGTAATCGGCTACGCCGGCGATGATAAGGATACGCTCCAACGCAAAATAGCTGAGGCTGTCGCCGGACTTGTAGGCTTCTATCACTTTGGGTATCCATTCGCTCCATTGCTCGGCTGTCGGAGCACCGGGTTGGCCTTGCTTGGAATAGAGGTAAGCAAACGGCGCGATAGCTGCCAGGTCGATGGCATGGGTGTCCCAATAGGTAGCGTACTCGATAACGTTGTTCACATAATCCGACTGGAAGAGTACCTGCCGGCGCATAACCAGTTGGATGAACGGCAAGACGATACGGAAGAGCGTGAAGTTAGCCGTCAGATGTTTGGCTACCGCTGTGATGTCATCGAAGATCTCGCTGATATGGATACCGCTGTCGGCTGCTTCGTCTCCCGCTAAGACACGGTCGATAATCAGCAGGATGTTGATTCGTGTACCGGTCTCGAGGAAAGTCATGACACGTTTGCGGCGTTTGGTGTTCGCCAAGCCCACAAGTGGCGTACGATGGATGAAATCGTACATATGCGCGACAATCTGTCGTGTTACGTTCTCCTGCAGCGGGGCATAAGAGAGGGTGTGGGTCTTGTTGGACGCATAGTAGATCATGAGGCAGACGTTATCGCGGATCTCTGTGATGGCATCGTCCATGATGATGTCGAGCAGTGCAAACGGGTCTTGATCGTACAGGTGCTCGTTGTGATAATCAGTCATGAAGACGCCGTTGATGAGCGTACCTGCCGCCATACGTTTGCGGTTCATGAGCGGTGCCAGCGCTGCACTCAGTTGTTTATACTGAGAGATGGTCTCGTTATCGGCCTTGTTCTTCTCGATGATCTTCCATACGCTGTTGTACTGCGTGATGGTATCGCGCAGGTCATCCTCGGTGTAGGTCAACAGTTCATTCAGGAGCGAGAAGAGCGGATGCTCGAAGTTCTCTGTTACGAGGGTGTTGAGGATATCGGTCACCAACGTGACAATGGTGAAGTTATCGCTGTAGTCGCTCGCCAGACGGATGATGGTCTGCGGGTTGCCTGTGCGCATATAGTCCATGATCAGCACATTGCGCAGTGTACTGATGAACACTTCGTTCATGCAGGCTTTGCGGATAGTGGCCACGAATACCTCCGTTGAAATCGGTGTTTTCTCATCCAGTTGGGCTGTCTCCCGTTCGAAATAAGCGAGCGCCAACATATACTCCAGGAACCGCTCGTAGATAAACTGCACTTTCTCCTCTTTGACGAGTCGAAGAATCGGTCGCTCGGGTTTATTGAGCAGCTCTTTGAAGGCAATCGTATCGGCTTTGGTGCCAAACCAATTGAGCATCACGGAGTCCTGTGCTGTTCCGCTCTCGTAGGCCGCCAAGAGATGGGCCGCTATCTCGCGCAGGATCTCCACTTGTTTGTTACCGGCATAAGAGTGGCCGATATCGGACAGCATCTTACCGAACAGCGCGATGGAGGTATAGGCATCATTGCTCTCCGGAAGGCTGTATCCCAAGTAGTTGGTGCAGACGATTTTGAGGATGAGTGGGTTCTTGATACGGATGATATTCTTTCGCGCGATGGCGTCATAGGGCGTATCCATCTGGTATAAGTCCTGATAGATGGCGTACGCGCGTGTGAGCTCAGAGTCGGTGAACGAACGCACCGTGGTATCTTCGCCCAAGGCACTGAAGAGTGACATGTCCTGCTGCTTCTGTTCCGGACGCAGTTCGTTCTGCCAGGTATAGTTGCGGCAGGTGAAGATGACGCGGAAAGCCGTCAAGTCATGGCTGCCGAAGAGCGCATAGATATCTTTGTACAACGCCAACGGACCGGTGTCTCCTTCGGCTTTGTTGGGATAAGTCAGTACCTCGTTGAGGGCATCGAAGAGAATGAAGATATGGTGTCCGGCCTGTGCGGCTTTGTTGCTGGTGGAAAGGAGAAACTGCCGGATATCTTTCTTCCGCGAGAGCTCGAAGATGGTACGTAAGCGCTGTTCGAGTGTCTGCTCAGCGAACTCAGAGCTGGCAAAGGTGATAACGGCGTCCTCGGACTGAATCAGTTGCTCAGTCCAATGGCACAACTGGGTCGTCTTACCTTGTCCGGCTTCGCCTAAGAGCGGTAACAGGCGATCTTCGGAAGCCCCGAAAGTAGCGAATATCTGAGCCAAGTTATCGCGCTCAACGAATAACTCGCGGTTATATTTCTTCTCGGCATACATATGGTCGAGATAGTCCTGCGAGTAGTTCGCCATACATTGCCTGAGTTCCGCCCAGTTGAGTTCTTTGGCCACATCGAAGGAAGGCACGATGGTCTTGCACCAAGCGTCCAGGGCCGGGTTAAGCTCATTGCTGATCCGCGTTACCGCGTGTTCATCGGACGAGATGAACGAGATCTCCTCTTCTTTGAGCGTCTGGAAGACGTAGATATATCCTTGTTCCGACTGATGGATCAACGGGTAGAGTTCGATCTTACCGTGGTTAGGCGTATCGATATAGAAATGGCCTTCTTCCGGCACTTCCGCATATTGCGCGAGCACGCTGATGGCTTGTGCTAACTCTTCCACACGGTCTTTGATCTGGTCCACTACCTCTTCGTAGATACTCTCAGCGAGGGTTGTACCATGGCCTTTGTACTCATTACGTATCTGGACAAGGCTCTTCTCTTTCTTACTTCCCAGCCATAGGTTCCGCTTGGACGTAGCGACTGTGAGGAGGGCTTTGGTGAGCGGCTCTTCTGGCAGTTCATCCTTGGCGGCTAATACGACTTTTGGCAAGATATCATTGGCCCAGTCTCCAAAGGAGAGTGGACGTTTGGTGTCGATCTTGTTGATCACAAACACGGCTTGCGGGTGCGGGATCTTCTCCACCTCGCGCACCAAACCCAGCAGAACAATAGACACGTATTGCGCGGAGACTTCAAAGAAATCCAGCGCGTAGTTCATCGCTTTCGAATAGACGCCGTTCGCCAGTTGCGAGCGGTATTGCTCCAGGGGGTGAGCCAACGAAACAGGTAGTTTGTCTGCCATAAGTCACAATTTTGCGGCGCAAAATTACAAAAAAAAATCTTATTTTGCAAGCAAAAACGATTATTTTTTTCAAAAATCTTGTACATCTGCAAAAAAAAGTGTAAATTTGCACCCAAATTGTAAATATATCAGGTATGAAAATTACGAATACAGCCTTTTTGTGCGGCTATTTCTCGGCGAACCGTCCTGCAGAAGGATTGAAAGATGGCGGTTGGATGAAACACGACTATACGGAAGACGAGCGTATCAAACTGCAGAACTACTATTTTCCGGAGTTTGCACAGTGTATGTCCGATGAGATCGAATTGTACTCGCTACCCATCAACCAGGCATGTTCTCTCGATTTCAACGGAGAAAAAGTGCCATTCTTGATTGAAGATATCCGTCTGTGGGAGGCGCCGTTTCATATCATCCTCTATGCGGTAAAGTTGCGATTTGAGGAGGTGGAGTTTAACCATGTGACTTGGTCGCTTAACTCGTTGCGAAACTTCGTTTTCTATAAGGACATGCACCGCCCGTTTATGGATGCAGCGCTTTTCCCGATTATGGAGATCTACAACAAGACGATGGATGCCAACAAGACGTTCAATAATGATATATCGTGGTTGACGGAAAGCGGAAACAAGTTCAAGATTTTCCAGATCATCAAGACAAATGAACCGATTGAGAAGGGCGACGAGCAGTTGCTTATTTACGACGCTGCTACTTTGGCAGCGCACACGCCGCATTCGACGGGCATCAATAGCCCTACGTACGTGCAACATGTGCTGGATGAGCATTTTATCTCTATCTTCTCCGGCTGGTCGGGCATAGCGATCCTGGATACTTTCACGCTTCTGACTACTGACACGCCTGATTGGGTGATCGGGAACTGGGAGAAAGATTATTTCGAGAAGATTTATATCTATCAGCTCTTCCGCAAAGTGTTCCTCTATTCGGTGAACCTGCACTACCGTCGCCGTACGGAAGATGTGCTGGCGTTGGAGAAGAAACTGAGTCTGTTTGAGCAGAACCACAGTTATCCGGCTATCTCGTATAATTTCCTGCCGAACATCATCAACAGCTCCATCGAGAAGAGTCTCAATACCCAGCGTGACTATGATCAGTTGAACCGCATGATCAACAAGGAGTTGGATATCCGCCGTAACCAGGCGGAGGAGAAAACGAACCATTTTCTGACGTTCCTGACCTGTCTCACACTCTTCTCGGCTATTTACGATGCTGCGAGTCTGTTCAATGACAGTTTCGGTTATGCCGAATTCTTCCCGGATGACCATTTCGGTTTCCGCTTTGTGAGCACGATCTTACTGGTCGTTGTGCTGATCGTTTATTTGTTCCTTGCAAAAAAGAAATAATATGCCAAGAATCGTTGTTTTCACCGGCGCCGGCGTGAGCGCAGAGAGTGGTCTGGGTACGTTTCGTGACTCAGACGGGTTATGGGAGCATTATCGCATCGAGGATGTGTGTACACACGAGGCATGGTTGCGTAATCCGCAGTTGTGTGTCGATTTCTACAATGCGCGCCGGAAGGACACTTTGGCGGCGCAACCCAACGCAGCGCATATCGCGATTGCCAAGTTACAGCAAGCTATCCCGGGTACGCGCGTCATCACGCAGAACATAGATGATTTGCATGAGCGTGCGGGTGCGAAAGAGGTAGTACATCTGCACGGAGAGATCACTAAGTTACGCTCGGAGAACAATGAGACAGCGACCGTACCTCTGGAGGGGTGGGAACAGCATTACGGAGATCGTCACCCGGACGGGTCACTGCTGAGGCCGTATATCGTTTTCTTTGGAGAAGGTGTGCCGTATTTTGAGGAGGCATGCCGTATTGCCTCACAGGCAGAAATCATGGTAGTGGTAGGCACAAGTCTGAATGTCTATCCGGCGGCATCGTTGATTCATTATGCGCCGGCAGACTGCCCTATCTATTTCGTGGATCCCGGCCAACCGGAGTTCGGTTCGTGGGCCAACCGTATCACCCATATCCGTAAGAAAGCCACGGAGGGTGTGCCGGAGTTGGTAGAGAAGCTGATCGCGGAAAACAGATAAGTTCTTATTTGAAGCCGAAGACAAAGTAAACGGCGGCAATAAGAAGGAGGCAAGCTACGCAGTGGTTCCAGCGTAGCGGCATGTTAAAAGCAATCGCAGAGAAGATAACGAACACGACGAGCGTTATCACTTCCTGAATCACTTTGAGTTGCATGAGAGAGAACGGTCCGCCGTTTCCCTCAAATCCTATGCGGTTAGCCGGCACTTGCAGGCAGTACTCGAAGAACGCTATTCCCCAAGAGAGAAGGATGACAAAAATGAGCGGTGTGGCACTGGTAAAGAAACCGGTGTTCTGCAGTTTGAGGTGGCCGTACCAGGCAAGCGTCATAAAGATATTCGACGCGAGTAATAAGAGGATGGTGTATAAAGCATTCATGATTGCGGTAAATAGTCGGGTTTGATGTTGGTCATTGCGTTATAGATAGTGTCCAAAGCTTCGGGATTGAGTGCTTTGATCTGCTCGAGTAAGTCTTTGACTTTCGTTCGGGCACTGACATGCTCAAATGGGCATAATTTGATTTGTTTCTCATAGCCGCGCAGTTCTGCATAACGGATGAGGTCCGCTTCTTCGATCAAGCAGAGGGGACGGATGATCTGTATCGGCATCTTGTCCATCCGGAGGATAGGCGGCATGGTCGCAAAAGCACCCTGATAGATGAGGTTCATGAGCAGCGTCTGGACGATATCATCTTTGTGATGGCCGAAAGCGATCTTGTTGCAGCCCAGTTCCTGCGCTACGTTAAAGAGTGTCTTACGGCGGTACCAGGCGCAGAGGAAACAAGGGTTTTCTACCTCACCCTCGCCGATCTCTACATCGCGGACGACGAGGGATACGCCGGCTTCAGCGCAGAAAGACTCCAGATAACTGAGGTCGGTTCGGTAGTCCCGCTCCTTGACGCGCACATGCAAGGCGGTGACGGTGAAGCGGGGCTTATAGATAGCAGCGCGGCGACCTAATAATTCCACCAGCGCCAGCGAGTCTTTTCCCCCGCTAAGGCCAATAAGAATATGGTCGCCGTCAGCTATCAGTCCATAATCCGCACAGGCTTTATGGAACCGACGAGTTAATCGTGCTTGCAGTTGTTGCACAGTGTTTGTTAACGAACGCGCTCGCAGTAGGAACCGTCACGAGTGTCAACGCGAACGATTTCACCTTCGTTAATGAAGAGCGGTACACGAATCTCTGCACCGGTCTCGAGTGTAGCAGGTTTGAGGGTGTTGGTTGCGGTATCGCCTTTGAGACCCGGCTCGGTATAGGTGATAGCCAATTCTACCTTGGTCGGCAGTTCTGCGAAGAGGATGGTGTCGGTGGTAGCGTCAGAAACAACGTCTACGGTAAAGCCCTCTTTGAGGAAGTCTACACCGGTGATGAGGTCGTGTGCGATAGGCACTTGCTCAAAAGTCTCGTTGTTCATGAAGATATAATCCTCACCCTCTTTGTAGAGGAACTGATAAGGACGACGCTCAACGCGTACATCCTCCAGTTTCTCACCGATGTTAAAGCGGCGCTCGAGTACGCGACCATCTACAACGTCTTTAAATTTAACGCGCATAATGGTGTTACCCTTACCCGGTTTTACGTGAAGAAACTCGATTACAAAATACAGACGGCCGTCCATGCGAATACATACGCCGTTCTTAATGTCTTGACTGTTTATCATAACTAAATTGTATAATTTTGTGTTCGTAAACTTGAAAAATCGTGCAAAATTACAACTTTTCTTGCATATATGCAAATTTTTCAGTACTTTTGTGCCCAAATTTGAAATATTATGGAAGCACTACATGCATTTTTTGGTGATTTTGATATCTGGCAGGTCCTGTCATCCTTCGTTTTTCTGATAGCTATCATCGATCCGTTCGGTAATATCCCTATCACGATTGCGATGCAGAAGAAAGGCATTAAGATCAATGCCGCAAAGGTCTGTGTTGCCAGTTTAGTTATCCTGATGGCCTTCCTCTTCTTGGGCGAATGGATCTTGAAACTGTTCGGCGTGCAGATCGAGTATTTCGCTATCGCCGGTGGTTTTATTATCTTCCTGATGGCGTTGGAGATGATTCTGGACATTGTTATTTTCCAGAATGACAAGTTGGAGGGTGAGATCAGTGAGGCCAGTTCGATCGTGCCTCTGGCTTTCCCGATGTATGCCGGTCCGGGTGCTTTTACGGCGCTGTTGGCTATCACGGCGGAGTATAGTATCGGCAATCTGTGCATCTCATTGCTGCTGTGTATGATTGTTCTTTTCTTTGTGCTGAAAGGAACGAATTGGCTCACCAAATATTTGGGGCAGACAGCACTCTATATCATTCGTAAGTTCTTCGGAATCATCGTGTTAGCTATCGCATGTAAATTGATGTTCGGTAACTTGGCTGCAGTATTTTAAATTATCTAATATATGAAAAGTTTTCATGAAATGACTATTGCGTTGGCCAGTGACCACGCAGGTTTTGCGCTCAAGCAGAAAGTGCAGTTGTTCTTAGAGGACAATGGCGCCAAAGTGAAAGATTTCGGTTGCTATTCGACCGAGAGTTGTGACTACCCGGATTTTGCCCATCCGTTGGCTGAGGCTGTGGAGAAAGGTGAGTATGATTTCGGTATCGTGATCTGCTCTACGGGTAACGGTATCTGCATGACAGCGAATAAGCACCAGGGTATCCGTGCGGCGCTGTGTTGGGAGCCGAAGTTGGCGGAGTTAGCACGTGCACACAACAATGCCAATGTACTGGGTCTGCCGGCCAACTTCATCTCGGCCGTACAAGCACTGGATATCGTTCGTACGTTCTTCCAGACGGATTTTGAAGGCGAACGCCATGAGCGTCGTATTAACAAGATCGCGCTGCATTAACGCTTTGCGTTGTTATGCGAACTACGCACTGAGTCTGATGGGCTTGGTGCGTAGTACGCATATGCCCACTTTCGTGAGCGTCGAACCGGCTAATGTGTGTCAGTTACGATGCCCGGAATGTCCGGTCGGACTTCGGAATACCGGAATTCCGGAATACCGGGATACCGAACGATTCATGTCGCTCGAGGTCTTTCGACGGGTGCTGGGTGAAGTAGCGCGCTATGCCCATACGATGCAGTTCTATTTTCAGGGCGAACCGCTGTTGAACAAAGACTTGCCTCAGATGATTCGTGAGGCGCATGAAGCGGGACTCTATACCATCGTGAGCACCAATGCGCAAGCAATGACGGAAACGATGGCGGAGGCCTTGGTGCAGGCAGGATTGGATAGAATCATCATCTCGATGGACGGCCTGACGAGCGAGAGTTACAATGCCTATCGAGTGGGCGGAGATCTCGAGAAAACGAAAGCGGCCATACGCTGCCTTCGCAAAGCGAGAAAACATACGCCGATGATTGAATTGCAATGCCTGAGGCTGAAGACGAACGAGCATGAATGGCGTCAGTTTGAGAAAGAATATAAGGCGCTTGGAGCTGATCGATTGGTATTCAAGACGGCACAGTTGTATGGCTACGAAGAAGGACACCCGCTGATGCCGACGGATGGTAAGTACAGTCGGTACACAAAGGGTCCTGACGGACACTATCACCGCAAAGCGCTTAGAAAGGCTTGTTTGCGTGTATGGAGCGGGGTGGTGATTACCACAACGGGCGAGGTACTGCCTTGCTGCTACGACAAAGCACACCAGTATGCGTACGGAAATATAATGGAGTCATCACTCAAGGAATTGTTTACAAGCGAAAAAGCCAATATTTTCCGAAAAGCAGCGCTACACGAAACCCCCAAAATTTGTCAAGAATGCTGGAGATAAAACACTTTACTTTTGGTCCGTTCGGGACAAACACCTATGTGGTGAGTGATGGGAAGAGTGCGCTTCTCATCGACCCTGCCTGCTCGAATGAATACGAGCGAGATGTGCTAAAAGCATATATTCAAGATTTGAGATTGAAAATAGAAGATTTTAGAATTATAGCAACCCATGGACATCTGGATCATCTGTGGGGAGCGAAATGGGCTACGGAAACATGGCACACACCTGTTTTGATGCACGAAGCGGATATACCGATGGCGAAAGCGATGCAACAACAGTATGAGTTGTTTGGTATCCGCATGAAAGCGGAACCGTTTGAGATAGAACCGCTAAGTCTTCAGTCTTCAGTTTTCAGTTTTCAGATTATAGAAACACCCGGTCACACTCCCGGTTCCGTGTGCTTGTATTGGCTCGATGAACACGTGCTTTTTTCCGGGGATACCTTGTTTGAGATGGGGTATGGCAGAACCGATCTTCCCGGAGGAAATATGGGGCAATTGATCTCCTCTCTGGAGCATCTTTTTACTCTGCCGGCAGCCACAAAAGTGTATCCCGGACACGGCGGTTTTACCACCATCGGCGCAGAGTCCAGATAGATATTTGCGCAAAAACTCAATAAAAAAGGCCCTTTCGGGCACTTTTTTTTAGATTTATTTGTGTATTTCAAATTTTTGTTGTACCTTTGCAGCGCAAAGGTGTGTGGTTGTATCCGTCACCTTAGGAAAAGCATCAAAAACAACAAAAATATACGTATATGAAGTTTACTATTTCGAGTTCTAAACTCTTTTCTCAATTGCAGGCAGTAAGCCGTGTTATTAACAGTAAGAACGCATTGCCCATTCTGGATGACGTTCTCTTTGACCTCGTAGGTAACGAACTGAAGTTAACCGCTTCGGACGGTGAGACGACGATTCGTACGAGTGTAGAAGTAGATGGTGCAGAAGGTGGTGGCAAAGTAGCTTCGGCAGCTAAGTTGTTGCTTGAGACGCTGAAGGAGTTCAGTGAGCAACCGCTGGCATTCACGATCGATGAGAATAACTTTGCCGTGAACATGGTTAGTCAGAACGGTACCTATTCGTTTGTAGGTGTGAACGGTAACGAGTATCCTGAGATGCCGGCTCCGGAAGCAGATGCACGCGAACTGGCTATCCCGGCTAACGTGCTGCAGAGCGCTATCGAGAAGACGATCTTCTGCACCGCAGACGATGATCTTCGTCCCGTAATGAACGGTATCTTCTTTGATATCGCTGCCGACAAAGTGACGATGGTAGCTACAGATGCTCACCGTCTGGTTCGTTATATGAACACCGGTGTGAACGCAGGTGTGGCTGCAAGTTTCATTTTGCCGAAGAAACCCGCTGCATTGCTCAAGAACCTCTTGGCTAAGGCAGAGGAGGATGTAAAAGTGACTTTCGGTGCAAAGAACGCTCGCTTTGAGTTCGGCAACACGATTATCGTTTGCCGTCAGATCGAGGGTCGTTTCCCGAACTACAACGCTGTTATCCCGCAGGGCAATCAGAACATCGTGACGGTAGATCGTCAGACGCTCATCAACGCTTGCAAGCGTGTGGCTGTGTTCGCTAACAACGGTACCGCACAACTGCGTCTAGCGCTGAGCGAGAACCAGATCAAGATCAGCGCACAGGATATCGATTTCTCGACGAGCGCAGAAGAGACCATCGCTTGCAGTTACAACGGCACACCGATGGCTATCGGTTTCAAGGCTCCGTTCCTGGTAGACCTGCTGAGTTCTATTGAGAGCGCAGACGTTCAACTTAAGTTGGCTGACCCGGCACGTGCAGGTCTGATTCTTCCGGCAGAGAACGAGGAGAACGAAGACGTGCTGATGCTGTTGATGCCGATGCTCCTGAATGACTAATATGTTTCGAGCATTAACCGCGCAAGAGATTGCACAACTGGAGTCACAGGGTTGTTCGGCACGCGACTGGGCAGAGGTGGAAGTGGCTGAGGCTTTCGATGCCCGCTTTGTGCGTAACACCTCTTTCTCCGGTCATAACCAACTCGGTGTGTTCGGCAAGGAGATCACCTTGCCGGGCGGACTGACGATTCACTCGGGAATCTACAACGCTACCTTGCATAACTGCGAGGTGGGGGATGATGCCCATTTGTATAATATCCACAACTACATCGCTAACTACCATATCGGTCGCGAGACCTGTATCGAGAACGTCAATGCCATTCTGGTGGACGGTAAGACGACTTTCGGTAACGGCGTACGTGTGCCGGTGATGAACGAAGGCGGTGGTCGTGAGATACCTATCTTCAATGAGTTGAGTGCGAGTCTGGCATATATATTGACGCTCTACCGCCATCGTCCGAAGATGATTCATGAGTTGGAGAAGCAGATCGATACCTATGCCGAGGCGCAGGCTTCCGATCATGGTTATATCGGTGACCACGTGAGAATCTTGAACTGCGGAAGCATCAAGAACGTCCGTATCGGAGACTATGCCGAACTGAGCGGTGTGAGTCGTCTTAAGAACGGAACGGTTAACTCGAACGCCTCGGCGCCGGTTCGTCTGGGTAGCGGTGTGAAATGTATGGATTTCATCATTGCTTCGGGAGTAGAGATCGGTGACTCTACGCTGGTAGATAAGTGTTTTGTGGGTCAAGGAACGATCTTCGACAAGCACTACTCGGCAGGGGAGAGTCTGTTCTTCAGTAACTGCCAAGGCATGCACGGAGAGGCTTGTGCTATCTTCGCAGGTCCATACACTGTGACGCACCACAAGAGCACGCTCTTGATTGCCGGTATGTTCTCATTCCTCAATGCCGGTTCGGGTTCTAACCAGTCGAACCACATGTACAAACTCGGTCCTATCCACCAGGGTATAGCTGAGCGAGGCGCGAAGACAACAAGTGACAGTTACCTCTTATGGCCGTCTAAGATCGGTGCCTTCAGTCTGGTGATGGGTCGTCATACCCATCATGCCGACACGTCTGACCTGCCGTTCTCGTACCTGATAGAGAACAACGCTGAGAGTTATCTGGTGCCGGGCGCTAACCTGCGTACCGTAGGTACGATCCGTGATGCACAGAAATGGCCGAAGCGTGATAATCGCAAGGACCCGCATCAGTTGGATTTGATTAACTTCAATCTTCTGAGTCCGTACACGGTACAAAAGATGTGGCGTGGTCGTGAGGTGCTGGACGAACTGCAAGCGCTGAGCGGTGAGAACACCGAGGTATACGGCTACAAGAACTGTAAGATCCGTAACACCTCGCTTCGTCACGGTCGCGAACTCTATACGATTGGTATTCAAAAGTTCTTAGGTAATAGTCTCATCAGCCGTCTGGAGAAAGCCGAATGGCACTCGATGGCGGAACTGCGTGCCGCATTGCGGCCGGACAGTGAGCGAGGCTTGGGGGACTGGGTCGATATGGCCGGACTGATTGCGCCTCGTAGCGAAGTGACACGTTTGGCTGACGATATAGAAGCCGGTGCAGTCAATCTCGAGCAGATCCAGGCACGTCTCGTGGAGATGCACACGAACTATTATTCGTACGAATGGACATGGGCGCTGGATAAACTGGAGAAGGTATGGGGTTGCAGCGTAGAGAATGTGACGCTGGATCAGATCCGCAAGACCGTACAAGACTGGCGTAATGCGGTAGTCAAACTGGACCAGATGGTCTATGACGATGCGCGCAAGGAGTTCGATCTCAACAGCCAGACCGGTTTTGGTGCAGACGGTGATCGTGAGCAGGCGGAAGCAGACTTCGAAGAGGTGCGTGGGTCGTTTGAGTCCAACTCTTTCGTTAAGGCCGTGCTGGAACATATCGAGAAAAAGACCCAACTGGGTAATAAGATGTTAGCTTTATTAGCAGAGATCCATTGAGCGAAGCGAAGGTTACCATATTAGGCTGCGGAAGCGCCAAGCCGACGAAGACCACGTCCCCCTCGGGACAGTGGTTGGACTTGTGCGATAAGTCGTTTCTCATTGACTGCGGAGAAGGTGTACAACTGGCGATGCAGAAACTGGGTTTGCGTACTGCGCGGCTATATAACATCTTCATCACGCACCTGCATGGTGACCACTGTTTCGGTCTGATCGGCTTACTGAGTACCCTGAGTATGCTCAAGCGTACGCAGCCGATGCATATCTATGCGCATAAAGACTTGGAGAAACTGCTCCAACCGCTCTTGGATTACCACTGCGGTGACAGGCTCTTTGATATCGTTTTTCATCCGATTAATCCGCGTAAGCACGAGGTGATCTTTGAAGATCGGACGGTAAGTGTGGAGACCATACCGCTTAAGCATGGTGTGCCCACTTGCGGATTTCTCTTCAAGGAGACGCGGCGTAAGATGGCCGAGGACGGTTCGTTCTACCATGTGACGCGCAAGCGTTATGCGTACTGCTCGGATACGATGTACTCCGAGAAGATCATCCCGATCATCGAAGGCGTGGAGACGCTCTATCATGAGTCTACGTTCCTGACCGAGATGGGGGTACGCAGTAAAGAAGTCATGCACTCTACGGCTGCTGAGGCGGCTATGATTGCTAAGAAAGCCAACGTAGGCAAACTGATCTTAGGCCATTACTCAGCACGCGTGGAAGACCATTCGCTTTTCCTGAATGAAGCCAAACCGATATTTGACAATACCGTTTTAGCTGAAGAGCATTTGACATTTGAGATTTGATATTTTATGGCAAAGCCAACTATCCAATATGTCTGTTCATCCTGTGGTGCCAAAGCCCCGCAGATGCTGGGTCGTTGCCCGGTTTGCGGTGAATGGGGCACGTATGCGGAGGAAGTAACAGTGAAAGGTGAACGGTTAGCGGTTAAGGGTTTATCTTCCGGTACATTGCCTCAACGTCTTCAGGACGTGGTAGCTACCGAGGAGATGCGGTTGGATATGCGTAACGGCGAGTTCAATCGTGTGTTAGGCGGCGGTTTAGTTCCCGGCAGTCTGGTACTGTTAGGAGGTGAACCCGGTATTGGCAAGTCCACGCTGGCATTGCAGGTGCTTATGCAGCAAGGCGAACGCAAGACGTTCTACGCTTCGGGCGAAGAGAGCGCTCGGCAGATCAAGTTACGCGCTGAACGTTTAGCCGGTAATGCAGAGAACCTCTTCATCTCCTCCGAGACTTCGCTGGAACGTATCTTGGAGCAGGTCAAAGAGTTAGAGCCGGAGATTGTGGTGATTGACTCCATACAGACGATTGGTACGGAAGCCGTGGAAGCTTCTATCGGTAGCCTGACGCAAGTACGCGAGTGCGCCGCACGTATTCTGGAGTTCGCTAAAACGCGTAACATCCCATTTATCATTATCGGGCATATCAATAAAGAAGGTTCGTTGGCCGGTCCGAAAGTGCTGGAACATATCGTGGATACGGTGCTGCAGTTCGAGGGAGACCAACAGTATATGTACCGTATTCTCCGGGCGCAGAAGAACCGCTTCGGTTCGACGTCCGAGATTGGTATCTATGAGATGCGTCAAGAGGGCTTGCGCGAAGTGACGAACCCGTCGGAGTTGCTACTCTCTACCGCACGTGAGGGCTTGTCGGGTATTGCGATAGCGGCAGCTGTGGAAGGTGTACGACCATTCTTGATCGAGGTGCAAGCCTTGGTATCCAGTGCTGCCTATGGTACTCCGCAACGTTCGTCCACGGGTTTTGACGGCAGACGACTCAACATGTTGCTGGCGGTGCTTGAGAAACGTGTAGGTTTTAAACTGCTCCAGAAAGATGTGTTCCTCAATATCGCCGGAGGCTTGCGGGTAGACGATCCGGCTATTGACTTGGCGGTATTGGCGGCTGTGCTGAGCAGTAATATGGACATCGCACTCGATGCCGGTACTTGTCTGTGCGGAGAAGTAGGGCTGGCGGGTGAGATACGTTCGGTCAACCGCATAGAGCAGCGTATTGCTGAGGCGCAGAAACTGGGCTTTAGACGCATCATGATCCCTGCAGAGCAGAAGATAGACCCAAAACGATTTGATATTGAGATAGTGTCGGTTAAGAAAGTAACGGATGCATTCCGAATGCTTATCAAGAATTAAAAATACGATCCTTTTAGATGGAATATATAATCACGCTTCATGATTCTTTAGATACGCCGACGTTCTACGGCGTGAACAACAACAATATCCTTTGCCTTAAGAACCAGCATCCTGACGTGCGTGTGGTCGCGCGCGGATACCAAGTCAAAGTGACGGGTGCGGAGAAAGCGATTGAGAGTTTTGAGAAATCGCTGCATCTGTGTGAGAACTTCTGTATCCGTAATAATCGTTTGACAGAGCAGGATATACTCATGCTTTTGCATGGCGATAAGCCGCAGGAACAGGCCACCGATAATCTGATTCTGCACGGTGTGAACGGTAAGTCTATCTATGCCCGTTCAACCAACCAACAGGCGCTGGTGAAGGCATACGAAGAGAATGACCTGCTTTTTGCAGTAGGACCGGCCGGTAGCGGTAAGACTTATACGGCGATTGCTTTGGCAGTACGGGCACTGAAGAACCGAGAAGTGAGACGTATCATCCTTTCGCGTCCTGCTGTAGAAGCCGGAGAGAAACTGGGATTCCTGCCCGGTGATATGAAAGAGAAGATAGATCCGTATCTGCAACCGCTCTACGATGCGCTACAGGATATGATTCCTGCAGCTAAGTTGACGGAATACATGGAGAAAGGGACGATTCAGATAGCGCCGTTGGCTTTCATGCGTGGTCGTACACTCTCCGATGCGGTGGTTATTCTAGACGAGGCGCAGAACACCACGGCTCTGCAGTTGAAGATGTTCCTTACCCGACTTGGTTTTGGTGGTAAGATGATTGTGACGGGCGATATGACGCAGATAGATCTACCGCCGACTCAGAAGTCCGGTTTGAAGGATGCCATGGAGCGATTCAAAGGCATCAAAGGTATAAAAATCATCGAATTCAACGAGAAAGATATCGTACGCCACCCGCTCGTGAAACATATCGTAGCGGCTTACAGCGAGAACAAATAATCGAGCGATTCGTTGGCTTCGTCAGTCGAGATGACTTGATTGATAAGCGGCGAACCGATGTTCTTGATGAGTGTGCAGTTGATTTCAGCAGCACGCTCATTTTTTTTGTCTTGTTGCATGAGCGCAATGAGACGCTCGCGGTCTGTGCACTTACATTGCGGTTTGCCGTAATAATGCAGCATGAGTTGCGTGAGCTGTTGTAACGGTTCACGCGGGCAACCGAGTTTGGTAACACTCAGGTATAACTCTGCGATCAGTCCATAGACCACAGCGTAGCCATGTAAGAGGCCGGCTTTCCCTGTAAGGCTTAATTCTTCTAAGGCGTGACCAAAGGTGTGACCGAAATTAAGGACTTTACGCAGCCCTTCTTCGTGCGGATCAGCCGCTACTATCTCCTCTTTCGCGCGTACGCACGAGTTTATCAGAGGAGTAAGCGTTTTTACATCCATCCTGTCCAGATCATATTGCAGCAATGCGTCCCATAACTTTTCACCGTTCACTATCAGTCCCATTTTCAGCATCTCTCCGAAGCCGCTGAGGAACTGTTGCGGAGGCAGAGTGTTTAACCATTGCGGGCAGATGAGTGTCTCTATAGGGGCGTGGAAGGCGCCGATACTATTCTTGATGCCACGGTGGTTGATGCCGGTTTTACCGCCCGTGGAAGCATCCACCATAGCCAGCAAGGAGGTGGGGATATTGATATAATCAACACCACGTTTATATGTGGCGGAGGCAAAGCCTACCATATCGGTAAGCACGCCTCCGCCTATAGCGATCACAAGACCCTTACGCGTGAGTCCGTTCGACAAGAAGAAGTCCCATATTTGTTCGATAGAATCGATACTTTTGGTTTCTTCGCTCACGCGCATGCGCAGGGTTGGAAACGGCCAATCCGGAATCGTCAGCACCTCATCGGCCACAACGCACACTTGCTCATATCGAGCAAGGAATGGAGCTAAGGCACTATGTATATTATCGCATAGCATCTCAGATGCTCCACTCAAAGCCGTCTTTGGTATCCTTGATTTGGAAACCGAGAGCAGTCAGTTCATTACGGATCTTATCGGATGTAGTCCAGTCTTTGTTCTGCTTGGCTTGCAAACGAATACCGAGCAGCAGGTCGATCGCGCCGTTGAAGGCTTTCTGCTTGCCGGCATCCCCGCCTTGCTCTTCGAGGCGCAGACCTAAGATGTCGATAGCGAAAGTCTTCCATACTTCGCGCAGTTCCTTAAGGTCGGCTTCAGAGATCGTACCCTTACCGTCATAGACGGTGTTGATAGCACGGGTGGAATCGAAGAGCGCTGCAATCACAAACGGCGTGTTGAGGTCATCATCCATAGCGTCCATACAACGCTGGCGCAGACCTTCTATCTCCACGGTCGTTTCTTTGCCTGCCTGCAGCTTCTGCAGACGTGCATACGCCTCTTGCATACGCTGGAGGCCTTTCTCAGCCGCTTCGAGGGCTTCTGAAGAGAAATCGACTGTCGAGCGGTAATGAGCTTGCAGGATGAAGAAACGAATGACCATCGGTCCGAAAGGTTTCGACAGCAGCGGGTGGTCGCCCTTGAAGAACTGCTCGAGGGTGATGAAGTTATTGTAACTCTTACCCATCTTCTTGCCGGCGATAGTGATCATGTTGTTATGCATCCAGTAGTGCACGGTCTCATGACCGAGTGCAGCACAAGACTGCGCGATCTCCGCTTCGTGGTGCGGGAAGATAAGATCCAGTCCACCGCCGTGGATATCGAACTTCTCGCCGAGGTACTTCGTTCCCATCGTGGAGCATTCCATGTGCCATCCGGGAAAGCCTTCCGACCAGGGAGAGGGCCAGTGCATGATATGCTCGGGTGCCGCTTTCTTCCAGAGGGCGAAGTCATAACTGTGCTTTTTCTCATCCTGTCCGTCCAGTTCGCGGGTCTCGGTAACGATATCATTGAGGTTTCGTCCGGAGAGTTTGCCGTACGGATAGTCTTTGGCGTATTTCTCTACGTCCATATAAACCGATCCGTTGGAAACGTAGGCATAGCCTTTATCCAGAATCTTTTGTACGAACGCTATCTGCTCAATGATATGACCTGAAGCGTGCGGTTCGATAGACGGCGGAAGCACGTTCAGCGCGGCCATGTCACGATGATAACGGTTGGTGTAATACTGCACTACCTCCATCGGTTCGAGTTGCTCGAGTCGTGCTTTCTTGGCAATCTTATCCTCGCCTTCATCTGCATCATGCTCGAGGTGACCCACATCGGTGATGTTACGCACGTAGCGTACCTTATAACCTAAGTACTGCAGATAGCGGTAGAGGAGGTCAAACGTGATCGCCGGGCGTGCATGTCCCAGGTGGGCATCACCGTACACGGTAGGACCGCAGACATACATGCCTACGTGTCCTTCATGTAACGGCTTGAACGTTTCCTTGAATCGCGATAATGAATTATAAATCTCCAGCATTATAACAATGTTTTCGGATCTAAGTTATTACGCTCGATGTCCTTGAAGTAGTTGAAGGTACCCACTTTGAGTTCCTCGCAAGCAGCTTCGTCGCAGACGATGATACCGTGTTGGTGCATCTGAAGTGCAGAAACGGTCCACATGTGGCTGATCGGCTCCTCGATAGCATGCTGGAGGGCACGTGCTTTGTTGTGGCCGTTGACCATGATGAGCACCTCTTTGGCGTCCATGACCGTACCTACACCTACGGTGAGGGCCGTCTTGGGCACTTTATTCACATCGTTATCGAAGAAACGGCTGTTAGCGATGATGGTATCGGTGGTAAGCTCTTTCTTACGGGTGCGGCTAGTGAGCGATGAACCCGGTTCGTTGAACGCGATATGTCCGTCCGGACCGATACCGCCGAGGAAGAGATGGATACCACCTATATCTTTGATTTTCTGCTCGTAACGTGCACACTCGGCTGCGAGGTCGGGAGCATTACCGTTAAGGATATTGACGTTCTCCTTGCGGATATCAATATGCGAGAAGAAATTATTCCACATAAAGCTATGATAGCTCTCAGGATGCTCTTCGGGCAGGTTGACATACTCGTCCATATTAAAGGTAACCACATTGCGGAAGGATACCCTACCGGCTTTGTTGAGTTCGATGAGCGCACGGTACATACCCAGCGGTGACGAGCCGGTCGGGAGACCCAATACGAAGGGTTTGCTCTCTTTGGGATCAAACTCATTGATACGTTTTGCTACATAATTCGCAGCCCACTGACTGAGCAGGTCATACGAAGGTTCAATAATTACTCTCATTGTTGTTGTGTATTTTTTATTCTCCTAAAAGTATTTCTTCTATCTCGGGCTCTTCGAGGTTGATGCCGACGATATGGCCGTCACGGTCAATGAGGATGGTATAAGGGATATACTGTACCCCATATTTGTCGGAACACTCATGTGCTTCGTCCTCACGTGCTTGCGGCCAAGGCATTTGTTCCTCGTCGAGGGCCTGCAGCCAAGCGGCTTTGTCTTGGTCCACAGAACAGCTGAAGATCTGCAGACGACCATCAGGCAGGCCGGCATAGATCTCTTTGAGGACCGGGATCAGACGACGGCAAGGGCCACACCAAGAGGCCCAGAAATCCACAAGGACGTAGTCGGTTTTGCCGACGAGGTCGCTGAGGGACAGTTCGTTGCCTTCAGGAGTCACAGCGGTGAAGTCGATGAATTGGCCTGAACTTGTCTGCACTTGTATAAGGAAGTTCTCATAGGCCGGTTTGATCAATTCACTCTCCTTCATGTCCAACGGCATCTTGTCAAACAAAGCCTGACGCTGCTCCATGCTAAAGGCACCAAACATCATCGAGAAAAGCGTGTCGGTATAGGGAGCCCCCATGTTCTCGTCCAATAAGAGATAGACAGAATCTATGAAGGTCTGCGCAATCTGTTTTTCTTCTTCAGGTGTTTGCGCCGACTCATACGTGCTCTCGAGACGTTGACACATGCCTTCGAATGTAGGCTTCACGTCCGCGTACTGTTGTTTCTTTGCGCAGCTTGCCATCATCAGCACAGCTGCTATGATCATTACATATTTTTTCATATTAATCAATTTTTTGTAATACGACTGCACTACGTGCAGGGAGGTACATCTTGAGCCAGCCCTTACCGTCCTTCTGATAGAGCGGGTCGTACTGGGTTAGGTGCTCTACGGAGTCGTCTGCGAGGCCGAAACCGGCGAACTTCGGATCGTCGGTATTGAGTACCACTTTGTACTTACCTTCCGGCACAAGGATACCGTAGTCGGGGAAGGACTTTTGGCCGTTCCAGTTGAAGATAAACAGGAGGTCGTTACGCTGGTAAGCCACGACTTGATCACCTTCGTTATCCCACCATTTCATTACCCACGGCAGGTGTTTGCCGACGTTGTACTTCTTCTCTTCGGCCGTCGGAGCTTGCGTGAGGATATGTTTCTTCAGGAGATGAATCATCGCCTCGTCGAAGCGGTTGAGGTCCGCGAAGAAATAGTTGGGGTTGTCCACGAGGCTCCATTGACGACGAGCGTACTTGTAGCTCCAGCCGTTACCCTCACGCGGGAAATCGATCCATTCGGGGTGACCGAACTCATTACCCATGAAGGTGAGGTATCCTCCGTTGATGGTGGACGCCGTGATGAGGCGGATCATCTTATGGAGCGCGATTCCGCGGTCGGCCATGTAGGTAGAGTGACCGTGCTCGAAATGCCAGTACATGTCAGCGTCCACGAGGCGGAAGATGATGGTCTTGTCGCCAACCAGTGCCTGGTCATGCGACTCGGCATACGAGATGGTCTTCTCGTCCTCGCGGCGGTTCGTCATCTCATAGAGGATATGTCCGGCTTTCCAGTCTTCGTCCTTAACCTCTTTGATATACTTGATCCAGAAATCGGGGATACCCATCGCAAGGCGGTAGTCAAAGCCGATACCGCCGTCTTCGATAGACGCAGCGAGGCCCGGCATACCGGACATCTCTTCGGCGATCGTGATGGCCTCCGGTTTTACTTCGTGGATGACCTTGTTGGCGAGCGTTAGATACATCAGCGCGTCGCCGTCCTCGTTACCGCTGAAGTACGAAGGATAGCCGTTGAAGTCCTCGCCCAGACCGTGACTACGGTAGATCATCGAGGTCACGCCGTCGAAACGGAAACCGTCGAAGTCATACTCGTCGAGCCAGAACTTACAGTTGGAGAGTAGGAAATGCAGCACTTCGTTCTTGCCGTAGTTGAAGCAGAGGGAGTCCCAAGCCGGGTGCTCACGGCGTGCGCCGTCATGGAAATACTGATAGGGCGTGCCGTCGAAATTGCCGAGGCCCTCGAGTTCGTTCTTTACTGCATGGCTGTGCACGAGATCCATGATGACATGAATACCACGACCATGGGCGTCGTCTATCAACGCCTTGAGTTCATTCGGCGTACCGAAACGGCTGGAGGCTGCGAAGAAATTGGATACATGGTATCCAAAGGAGCCGTAGTAGGGGTGCTCTTGGATGGCCATGATCTGGATGCAGTTATAGCCCAGTTCGGCGATACGCGGTAATACGTCGCGACGGAACTCCTCGTAAGAGTTCACTTTCTCCTGCTCAGACGACATACCGATATGGCATTCGTAGATATAAAGACCGCCTTTCTCCTTGAACTTCTTACCGCGGTTTTTCCACTGGTACTCGGGTTCGTTCCACACCTGTGCGGAGAAGATCTTGGTCTGCTCGTCCTGTACGACGCGGCGCACATAAGACGGGATACGCTCTCCGTAGCCGCCGTTCCACTCCACAAGGAGCTTATAGAGCTGCTCGTGCTTGATAGCCTCTTCCGGCAGTTTGGCTTCCCACACACCGTTACCGATGGGTTGGAGACGATAAGCCTCGTCTTTTTGCCAGTTGTTCATATCGCCCTTTATATAGATGGCGGTCGCATTCGGCGCCCACTCACGCAGTACCCATCCTTCGGGGGTATGGTGGAGACCAAAATACAGATAGCCGGTCGCCCACTCGCTGAGGGCTTGGCCGCCTGTTATCTCTTGCTCCTTACGAGCGGCGTACTCTGCGCGTGCTTGCAACGCTCCTTCGTAGGGCTGCAGATACGGGTCGCGCTCTACGATTCTTAAGTGTTTTTCTTTCTTGGTTGCCATGGTAGTATAGATTTTTTTAGTTATTCACTCTTGCTTTGACGATGATCTTGCGGTACTCTTTGCCCGGTGCGATACCCGGTTGGTGGGCGTCGGAGGGGAAGAAGACTGCGAAGTGTCCGGCAGGCACAGTGAACTTGGCGGTTGCTTTGTCACCGTAGAACTCCACGTCTTTGCCTTCGTCATACTCTTGGGTCACATCTTGGCAGTCCACTTGTGCTTTCCAACCCATAATCTCATCGTCACCCAGCGGAATCTGGATGTCCAGGTAGTCTTTGTGCGCCTCCATACGGCATTTGGATTCCTCCTTGCCTTTAAAGTCATTGATGTTGACAATCAAGTCATTACCATCCAGGTAGATCTTACATGCAGGTAATTCTTCGAGGTCGTTCTCTTGGAAGAACTTCATGAACTCTTTCAAGCCCGGAACGCTGTCGTAATACCAATCGGCGTTCTCTAATTTGTCCAGTATCATATGTATGAAATTTTAATTATTCGTGATTGATCTCGGGTGCGATGCGGCGCAGCTCTTTCTCCGGCAGAGGCAGACGGTTCGGTCCGCAGCTGTTACCGTACGGATTGCGTTTGAACTGTCCGTTCTCTTCCTTGCGCTCCTGGCCATCAATGAACTTGGTAACAAGGTAGATATAGAGTCGCTGCCAATCGGCCACGAGGTTCTCTGCCTGCGAGCAGGAGTAAGAAGTGAGGAACTCACGTGCCTCCTCTTCGTTGAGTTGCGCCGCTTGCTCATCTACACCTGCTATCTGGGTGTTGAACTTATCGTCCCAAGCCTGCTGTTGCTCGCGGATATGCGGGTACATGCGGCTGTACTTGGTGTATGCCCAGTTAGCGACGAGGTTGAAGGTCCACCAAGCGCTCGTCGGGGAAAAAGTATAACTGTCTCCATTGCCTTCGGCAAAGCACTCAGGCACATGGTTGATACAGCAGTACATCGGCGCGTAGCAGCTACATGCCGCGTCGTCCACACCAAACCAGAAGATACCGCGTTTGTCGCGACGCATCTGTGCCACGAAAGACCATGCGGTCTGCTGGGTAGCTACAGGACGTTCGTACCAATATTGGGTAGAGTCCAGTTGGAAACCCAGACCACCGAAACGCAGTTTGCTGTTCCACGGTCCGGCATCAGTGCCTTGGGTGATATCGAGCGGCGTACCTTTATACTCGTCACGCATACACTCTTTTATATCTTGCACACTCACTTTCTTGTTCGGGATGATCCAGAGCGGCATATGCTCGCCTTCGTCTTTGCCTTCGGTAGCGCGGAAGTTAGCGCCAGTAGCGTAGTCGAAGTACTTATCCATGTCTGTGCTGAAATGGTTGAAGAACGACCAAACGCGTGCCTCACAGGCATAGAAACCGCTGAAGTCGAAGGGATTAAAAGCAGCCTGGAAACTGAAGTCCTTGTCTGCGCCGGAAAAGTAACCTTTCTCGCGTGCGAAAGCGATGAGATTTTTGTCGTACATCCAGTCGCCGTTGCAGATACAATTGAGTTTTTTCTGGAGCCGTTTCTGCTCCTTGGTCAGTTTGGCTTTGCCTTGCGGGATGGTGGTGATACGCGCCTGGTTGGCGTGTCCGCTTATAGCGTTATCGGGGATACGCACGGCTACCCATGCAGCACCTTTCTGTCCCGGTCCTTTACCGATAAGATCCATTATCCACACCTCGTTGGGGTCACCGATGGAGAACGACTCTCCTTCGGAGGCATAGCCGTATTCGTTGACGAGGGTGATCATCCATTCGATGGCTTCGCGAGCGGTCTTACTGCGCTCAAGCGCGATATAGATGAGGCTTCCGTAGTCCACTCCGACAGTGTCCCAGAGTTCTTCTCGACCACCCCATGTGGTCTCACCGATAGCCACCTGGTTCTCATTCATGTTACCTACTACGGTATATGTGTGGGCTACTTGCGGTATAACGCCTTGAGGACGTCCGGTATCCCAGTCTTTGACTTCACGCATCGCTCCTTCGGGCCAGTCTTGTGCCGGCGCAAAATGCAGGAAACCGAACATGCCATACGAGTCGGCTGCATAAGAGAGGATCGTGGAGCCGTCAGAGGAAGCGTCCTTGCCTACTACAAAATTAGTGCAAGCGAATGCTGCTAAGGGTAATACGAGTGCAATTATCAGTAAACTTTTTCTCATAATAATCTGGGATTTTGGAGTTCGTTGATTCGATTATCTCTTTTCTTAAGCGCTATCTCATAGGCTTTGCGGTAGTATTTGAAGAAATGCTTCCAGTCGGCTTTCTTAGCGATCGCCTCTGCCGCTTTGCGTGCGTGCGCTTTTTCTTCGCCCGACAGACGGTCATAACGCCAAAGGCTATCCGCTATCTGTTCTGCCACTTGATCAAAATTGGAGTCATTGCGGTCAATGACCACTACGCCGTATTGGTCTTTCTGTTGTGAAGCCCAGGCACCGAAGCCTGCCAGTGAGGTCGTGATCGTAGGCACATGGAAAGCGCAGGACTCTAGCGGCGTATAACCCCATGGTTCGTAGTACGAGGGAAAGACGGTGACGTCCAAACCGAGCAACAGGTCATAGTACTTCATGCCGAAGAGCGGATCCTGGCCATCGAGATAATAAGGTACAAAGACCGCACTCACTTTGCCTTTACGAGCAGGTGCGCGATCGAGGTAAGGAATCATGACGAAAGCCACCACTTCTTTCTCCGGTTGATCGCTATGGTAGATTTTCTGTGCCAGTTTGTCCAAAGCCTCAGCAAACACATCAATACCTTTGTTTTTTACCTCCAGGCGTCCGGAGATACCGACCAGCAACGCGTTCTGCGGTACGACACCGCCCAGCAACTGACCGGCCACTTTATGCAGCGCCTCACGCGCTACTTTGCGTTTCTCATCGAAAGTCTTGCCTTTTGGCACATAGGTAGGCTCAAAACCATTGGGCGTAACGATATCCACGGGTTTGTCAAGCAGTTGCATGCACTCGCGGGCGGTGATGTCGCTCACGGTCGTGAAGCAATCTGCCCAATGGGCAGCCTGTTTCTCCACGGAGTGCTTGCTGACCATATTCAGTTCGTACGCCATTTGATCGCCGTTATAGCCCTCGAAATAGTCGTAGAGGGGTTTGCCATTGCCGGCGATCGATCGACCGATACCGGTGGCGTGGGTGGTGAAGAGTGTTGCTATCTTCGGGCAGTGGTCCTGGAGATAGAAGATAGAGAACGCCGTTTGCCACTCGTTGGCGTGCATGCAGACTTGCCCTTTGGGTAAGCATTTATACAGACTCTCCATGACCATACCGGTGGCATAGCCGAAGAGACAGGACTCGTCGTAGTCACCGTAAGCGGCGTGGCTCTGCACCTGGAACTTGTTCCACGCCCACGCATAAATCTCGTCTTTCTTAGCCCATAGGGCATCGAACTTAAGCAGGATAGCTATCGGTTCACCCGGCACTTGCCAACGGCCTATGCGAACAGGGATATCTGCCGGTTTCTTCCATTCTTTAAACAGGGTCTTGTCTTCGCGAAAATAGATATCGCTATGATCGCCAAAGTCCGGTCCGAAGAAAAAGACCTTATCGGGATGCTCTGCTTGCATAGAAGCCGCGCGTGTACTTAGCACAGCATAGATACCGCCTACGCGGTTGCACACTTCCCAAGATGTTTCAAAAATATAATCCGGTTGCATTTATTTAGGTTCGCTGTCTACAGCGATTTTAGTTACATTAGTCATAGGATTCAAGGCGTAAGGCGACGAAACGAACTTGTTGTTATCCGAACCGATAAACGGCATCGCCCATACTCCATTCTCATTCGCCCAATAGATACGGCTGTCTTTGGTGTCCAGCGTCATAGCTGCACAAGGAGTCTCGTCTATCTGTACCAGGTTGGCACCATCGATATTCGCTACCCATAGGCCTTCTGCGCGCAAATAAATCTTACGATTGGCGATATGGAAACCTTCTACTTCGGGGAATACTTCCTTTATCTCACTAAGAGTAAAATCATGTCCGTTATAAGTCTGGAAAGTATCTTGCTCAAGATCCAGTATATACGAGCCGGATTCGTCTAATTTCGGATCCTCCGCACGGCTGTTGAAGATACGCTGACGGTAGTCACCATTAGGGGTACGGAACAAGAGAGAGTTCGTCTGGCGGTCTTGAATAAGGAAGGTCTTCTCGATAGTGGGAATGGTATCACCCTCTATCGTGAGACGTAAGCTCAGCAGCGCTTCGTCCATGGGTCGTGTGAAATAGACAGAGATCGAAGAGCCGTCATAGGTCTCTGCGGTATCTGCCGGCAGACAATAGGCCGTATTGAGGACCCATTGATATTGGATGTCGTAGTTGAAGGGGTTATACACGTTTGCCTTGAACGTAAAATCCTTGTACACATAGAAAACGGAGTCCTCGCAGGTGAAGGTAGGGACGGTGTCATAAACGGTGATCTGTTGCGTTGCCGTCCAATATGACCTGTTATCTACCCTCAGTACCACGCGGTACGTGCCGGGTTTCTTGTAGGTGTGCGAAGGAGACTTAAGCGTGGAGGTACCATTATCACCAAAGTCCCACGACCAGTCTTGACCTGTGGTGGTATGGTTGGTGAAACTTACCTTCTGTCCGGCCTTGGGGGCCTCCGGGCTATACGTGAAGCTGACGTCATTCTTCTGACAAGCTATCAGCGTGCAGCAAAGCATCAATGCTAAGTATGTTTTTTTCATATTCATCGTTGGCGTTTAACCAATGTATCTCTTTGTCTCGCCTAAACCACGTCAATTGACGTTTGGCATAATGGCGTGTATTCTGTTGTATCAATTCTATCGCTCTTTCGAACCCGTACTCCCCAGCTATGTATCCGAACATCTCGCGGTATCCGACGGTCTGCAGGCTGTTGAGATGTCTCTTGTCATAGACCGCTTTCGCTTCGTCCTCTAACCCGTCCTGTATCATCTGCAGAACGCGGCTATTGTTGCGTTCGTATAACTCCTCCCGTGGCCTGTCCAGTCCTATCTTGACGATACGGAACGGTCGTCGTTTGGCGGTCTTGGTACGCAGTGACGAGTAGGGTTTTCCGGTTGTCAGGCATAACTCGATGCAATGCGCCAAGCGCGCCGGGTTTTGTTGGTCCACTTCGTTCCAATAGTCGGGATCCAAGCGTTGCACTTCCTCTTGAAGCCACTCCAGTCCGTTCTTCTCGTACGCGTCTTGCACGCTCGCGCGTATAGAAAAAGGAACTTGCGGCAAATCGTCCAATCCCTTACATACCGCATCCGCATACAGCATAGAACCTCCGGTCATCACCACCACATCGTGGGTCTTAAACAATTCGTCCAAGAGGGTCAGTGCGTCCCGCTCATACTGGCCGGCATTATAGTCCTCCTCCAGGTCTCGCGTAGCTACAAAATAATGCTTTACCCGCGCTTGATCTTCGGCGGTGGGAGCGGCTGTCCCTATCGGTATCCCGCGATAAATCTGACGGCTGTCACAGTTGAGAATCGGACAGGCGTAATGCTCCGCGACCCGCAAGGACAACTCCGTCTTGCCGACTCCTGTAGGGCCTAGTATGAGCAACAATGTTTTAAAACATTGTTCCATCATCAAAGGACAAGTCTTGGAAGCCTTCCATGTCGATGTCGCCGAGGTCGTACTCGTCTTTGAACTCGTCATCCAGCATGAAATCGTCATCCCCGCCTTTGCCTCCAAGGCCGGCTAATGGGTCTTCCGATTTGAGCTGTTTGGGCGCTTTCCCCTTGGACTCTACGCACTCCACGCCATTCATCGAACCCGGTTTGATCTCCTTCAGGCTACCGAAGAAATAGCGCTCAAACATCGGGTCAAAGATGTAGATAAGGCGCTGGCCCTGCTCCTCAATCAGGTCGCTCAGACGTGTCTCGTTCATGACCATGTTGTCATACTCGAAGTTCGAACCCATCTCGACCAATGTCACCTCCTGGCCTTTCTCCCACTCATCGTTGCACAGGAAGAAAGAGGTCATCTGGTCATCCGGATAGCCGACACTCTTCAAGATAGCTTCGTGTAACTGCAGGAAAGTAGCATCGGAGTCTGCCTCAAAAACGCGGCGGAAACTGGGGTCACCCTCTTCGCAAGAAAAAGTAAATTTATATACCATAATCGCTATGATTTGTTGTATCTTGTATTGATTTCTCTCAATTTGGCTGCAAATTTACTACAAAATTTTGATATATGCAAATATTTTTTTGCTTACTCTTGCGTATGTGATATTTTTTTACTAATTTTGCAGCCGATTTTTAAAAAGAGCAACCGTTTATGTTGAAAAATATCCTTGCAATTACCGGTAAACCGGGTTTGTACAAACTGGTTAGTCGTGGTACGAACATGCTGATTGTTGAGTCGCTTGTGGACGGTAAACGTATGCCTACTTATGCACGTGATAAGATCGTTGCGTTGAGCGATGTGTCGATGTTCACCAATGCCGACGATGTACCTTTGAGCGAAGTGCTGATCAATGCCGGCAAGAAAGAGGGATTGAAAGAAGTGGCGTTAGAACCGAAGAAAGCGAGCAATGCGGAGTTGCAGGCTTGGTTTGACGAGGTGCTTCCCGAGTGGGACCGCGACCGTGTCTATCCTTCGGATATACGCAAACTGATCCAGTGGTATAATATCCTCATTCATGCGGGCATCACGGACTTCACCGTGGAAGAAGAAGCCGCTGAAGAGGAAGCGAAATAAGTGCTCTTACGAGCCATTATCAATAGCATAGAATCTGTAGCGCCACGGAGTGCCCAGGAGGAGTGGGATAACTCGGGAATGCAGGTAGGTGACACGGGACGAGACATCCAGTCCGTTCTCTTGACCACAGACGTAACACAGGATGTGGTCAGTGAGGCTATTCTATGCAGTTGCCAATTGATAGTGTCTCATCATCCACTTCTTTTTCACGGACTCAAACAAGTGTGCGGACAAACGCCGCAGGCTAAGGTCGTAGAGATGGCTGTCAAGCACGATATCGCCATCTATTCGGCGCATACGAGTCTTGATTCCGTCATAGGAGGTATCAATACGCGTTTGGCTGACAAACTAGGTATTGTGGAGCAGCGGATTCTTATACCGGGATCCCAGCATACCGGTATCCCGACAGGACTCGGTATTATCGGCAAACTGTCGCAACCGATGGCTTATGACGCTTTTCTCGCGCATGTACGCGAAACTTTACAATGTACGTACATGCGCTACACGCGCCCGAAAAAAGAGATGGTAGAGACCGTGGCACTGTGCGGTGGAAGCGGAGCGGAGTTCATCCCCGAAGCGATAGCGCAAGGCGCTGATGCGTATCTGACTGCCGACTGCAAGTACCATGAGTTCCAGGACGCTGAAGGACAGATCGGGCTGGTAGACATCGACCACTGGATATCCGAGCGCCATGCACGGGAGATATTTAGAGATATCATAGAGCCGCTCGGCGTACAATGTATCATTAGCAAACAAGATAAAACACCAATACAATTATGGCAAGAACAAAAGAATTGACCGTTGAGGATAAACTGAAGATCCTCTATGAACTGCAGCAAGTAGATTCTAAAATTGATGCACTGCGTACCCTTGCAGGCGAACTGCCCCAAGAAGTAAAAGATATGGCAGACGAAGTAGAAGGTCTTAAGACCCGTCTAGCTAATATCGAGAACGAAATCAAAGAGTGCGAGACGCAGATTTCTGACCACCGCGTACGTACCGAGAATGCGAATGCATCTATCTCGCGTTACAAAGAGCAGCAGAACAGCGTACGTAACAATCGCGAGTTCGATAATTTGAACAAAGAGATTGAGTATCAGGAGTTGGAGATCGAAGCGAGTCAGCGTAAGATCAAACATTACACGGCCGAACTCGAGGCACGTATGGCAGATAAGGCCAAAACGACCAAGGACATCGAGGAGCGTACGGTAGATCTGAATCAGAAACGTTCTGAGTTGGACCAGATCTTGGCTGAGACCAAATCTGAGACCGAGGCACTGATCCTTCGTGCCAGCGAGTTGGAGAAGAAGATCGACGAGCGTCTGTTAGCCGGTTTTAAGCGTATTCGTAAGAATGCCCACAACGGCTTGGCAGTGGTGAAGGTAGAGCGCGACTCGTGCGGAGGTTGCCACGCGAAGATACCTGCTCAGCAGCAACTCGACATCCGCACACGCAAGAAAATCATCGTGTGTGAGTTCTGCGGTAGAATATTAGTAGACCCAGAGATGTAATCACCAGGCTTATCAAGCCTAACCACCAAGTTGTGCCGGCACCTATCGTGTCGGCATAATTTTTGCCGTCTGCACTCTCGCCAACGAGATAATAGACCAGCACCGCCAAGCCGTTGTTGGTGAAATGCATCAGGATCGGCACCCACAGATTGCCTGTCCACACAAAGACATAGCCGAACATGGCGCCCATCAGCATGCGCGGGATGAAACCGTAAAACTGCATATGGATGGCAGAGAAGATGATGGCGGTGGTCCATATAGCTGCATGTTGATTCCCGAAGATCTGCTGCAGCGTACCGCGGAAAGACAACTCTTCTGCTATGGCCGGCAAGAGTGCCATCAGACCTATATTAATCAGTAATACACCAACGTTATCGGCCTTTAAGAACCGCTCCGTCAGGCGAGCCGCTGTCTCTTCCTGCTGCTTGGCCCATTGCTCGAAACCCTTAAGGCAATCCGGCAGTACGATCTGGCTGTTCCAGTCAGCCAGTAGGTTGATAGCCGGTATAGCACACACCATGATAGCCACCGCGAGCAGTGCTTCTTGCCAGGACAGACACTTGTCCATCTTCAGCCATACAAACGGGCGATGATTATCTGCCCACATCCACGCGCATAAGAGCGGAGGAAACAGGAAAGAACCGACTGCCTGCAGACATTGCATCCACTTGAGCGATGTGGTGGATGAACCGCCCCAGAAAAGCATCCAGATGACGACAGACAGAAGTGTCAACCCGGCCATGATACCGAGCCAAACAAGAAGTTGGGTAAGAGCTTTGCGCATGTGCTATTGCTTTCTATATCAAATGGAGTCGCACGAAGCGACTCCACTGATTGAATATACAATCGATGTGAATTAGAGGATCGCTTGGTAAGCCTTAGCGTCCATCAGACTCTCCAACTCAGCTGCATCTTTGACAGCGATGCGGATGATCCAACCTTCTCCGTACGGGTCGTTGTTCACCAACTCCGGCTGTGCATCCAGCGCACCGTTGATCTCGAGCACCTCGCCCGTAACAGGCATATTGAGGTCGCTGACCGTCTTAACGGCTTCGATAGAACCGAACACCTCGCCTTGACCAACCGTCTCACCCAATGTGGGCACGTCGATGAAAACAATCTCGCCTAACTCCGATTGCGCGTAGTCCGTGATGCCGACAAACGCTTCATCACCCTCTACGCGAATCCATTCATGCTCGCTTGTATAGCGAATATCTACAGGAAAATTCATAATGCTATGTGTTTAAATTTGATACTTATCTAGTAGCTACTACGCCCGGAATCTGGTTGCCCAGCGTGGACATAGCACAACGGAAACCGATCTTAGACGAAGCCTTGTCTTGGTCTAGATAACGGCGAGTGGACGGGTTGAGCCAGTAGATACGGTCAGCCCACGAACCACCTTTGTACACGCGGCTCTTCTTGGTTACCCGCGGTGCAAGGATATCGGTCGGGTCAATCTTAACGGCAGCCGGATTCTCAATACCCGTGGTGTCCAGCGGATAATCGGTGTCGAACTTACTGGACCAATCACCATCCAGCACGTCACGTTTGTCATCCTCTTTGTCCCAAGAGAGCTTGATGCAGCCTACGGAGTCAAGCTCGTATTTGCCGTTCGCATTAGCTACCGGTTTGCTGTAGATGTTACCGCGGTAAGCGTTATACTCGCTGATGTCCTGATAGGTGGTCTCACGGTATACATCGAGCACCCATTCGTTCACATTACCTGCCATGTTATACAGACCGAAGTCGTTTGGAGCAAAAGCATCTACGGCGTTGGTGATCACATGACCGTCATTGAGCGCACCGCTCACACCCATCATGTCGCCACGACCGCGAACGAAGTTAGCCTGCATCTGACCGATGTTTCTCTTCGACATCTCGCGCGGATGATAGCCCGACCACGGATATATCTTACCCTCCACGGTCAAACCGTCTTCGCCGGCAACAGGTGCGTATGCAGCAAACTCCCATTCCGCCTCAGTCGGCAGACGATAGCCGGTAACAAAGATACCGTCGGCTCTGTTGACCTTGCGCTCCGCACCATAGCTGTCACGTTTCGGATGACGGCCGAACTCAGGTACGTAGGTGTCGTCCAACAGATATTTCTCGGTGTTGAACACAAACTTATCGCGAATCCACTCATAGCTTGGGCGATACATCGTCACCTGCTGGGTAGGATCCTCGGGGCTTACCTCTTCGTACGAGTACATCTCGTAACCGGTCTCTTGCTCCCACTCCGATTTCTCGGTCTCGTCGTCTGTCGGCTGCAAGTCACCGAAAGCAGGCACTGTGATAGCGCCGGCATTGATAAGCGCCATCTCGTTCACACGGTCGGTACGCCACTGGCAATAAGCCATCGCTTGCTCCCATGTAACACCTACGATAGGATAGAAAGAGAACGCAGGATGATCAAAATAGTTATCCTCGTACGGATCATTGTATGCCAGGTCCTCACGCCATACGGTGTGGTCGGGACGAGCTTGAGCAACCAACTCCGGTGCTACCGGGCCAAAGACAACTTCTAACCAGTGCAGGTACTCGTTCCAGTTCAGGTTGGTGATCTCGTATTTGTCCATGTAGAACGAACTAACGGTCAGCGTACGCGTCTCGTTGTTACGCGGAGCAGTGATGAACTCATCCTTCTCGCCTACGGTGAACGAACCACCCTGAATAGGTATCATTCCGACAGGATTGACATTTCCCACGCCTTCGTTAGCCTGGAAGTTAGTGGTCTTCTGATCAAAATAGTTCCAACCGGTAGTGTTGCTAACACGGGTGTTCAACTCACGCTGTTGGCACGACGCAAAAGCTATTACCACCGATACGATACATAAATA
This sequence comes from uncultured Bacteroidales bacterium, assembly GCA_902774075.1. Classification (GTDB taxonomy): domain Bacteria; phylum Bacteroidota; class Bacteroidia; order Bacteroidales; family Paludibacteraceae; genus Colicola. The sequence goes on along the minus strand of CACYGT010000001.1, from coordinate 50,116 downwards.
CTTTACTACGTTTTTCATATATTTTTTGTTGATTTGTAATTCCTATACACGAACGTACACACGTTTCAGCCTGCAAAGATACTATTTTTTTCTCAAACACACCAAACTTTTTGGCAAAAAAAATCAAAAAAATGTATTTTTCTCCCAAAATCGTCATTTTTTTGCAAAAAATGTAGTACCTTTGTGCCGTGAAAGCACAAATAATGGCCATAGGGAACGTGACGCCGGATAGTTTTTATGCGGCATCGAGGTTGACGCACGATAAGGTCTTGGAGTGGGCACGTCAGGCATTGGAGGACGGAGCGGATATGTTGGATATGGGCGCTTGCTCGACCCGACCCGGTAGCACCCCCGTAGACGAGGAGGAAGAGTGGCGTCGTCTCGAGCCGGCTTTGCGTACGATCAAAGAGAACTTCCCAGATGCCTGTTTGTCCGTGGACACTTTCCGAGTGGAGATAGCCCGCCGCGTGCTGGAACAGTTCGGTCCCCTGATCATCAATGACATATCCGGCGGATGTGACGAGATGTACGAGGTGGTACAGCGTTATGACGTTCCGTATATATTGACCTTCCGGGGGAGATACGAGAAACTGGATGTCCTAAACGTCACACAGAGTGCGAAATGGATTCTGGACCCGGGACTCGGGTTCTGCGGTGGGGTAGAGGCCGATTATGCGTGCTTGAGGCGAATAGACGAGTTAAAGGCATACAATAGACCTGTCTTGGTAGGTGTGAGTCGCAAGTCGATGCTGTACAAACCTTTAGGTTTGACTCCGGAGACCTGTCTCAATGCCACCCAAGCCCTGCAGATGTATGCCTTGGAGCACGGCGCAACCATATTACGAACACATGATGTAGCCGCCACGCGGCAAACGATAAAAATATTTGACTTATGCAACTCTTAGCTTTTTCCTTTGGATTCAAAGATCTGATAGATATCCTGTTGGTCGCTATTATTCTATATGAGACCTATCGACTCTTGCGGCGAACAGGTGCCTCCAACCTCTTCTGGGGTATCTTGGCGTTTATCATTGTATGGTTCCTTGTTTCGTTTGTGTTCAAACTGGACCTTACCGGCGCGCTCTTTGACCGCATCATATCTGTCGGCGCAATCGCCCTGATCGTCATCTTCCAAGAAGAGATACGTATGTTCTTTTACCGTATCGGTTCGCGTTTCTCGTCCTGGAAGATCTTCCAACCGAGAACGACCGAAGAAGACCCCCGTGCGCGTCAACAGATCTTGGAGATCACGCAGGCCTGCCGTCATATGGCCTCCACCAAGACGGGTGCACTGATCGTGTTGGCCGGAGGAGGAAGTCTGAAGGAGATAGCGGATACCGGCGAGCGCTTGGATGCCAACGTATCGGCACGACTGATCGAGAACATCTTCTTCAAGAACACCCCCTTGCACGACGGCGCGCTGATCATTCGTGACGGAAAGATGATCGCTGCGGCTTGTATACTACCGGTCAGCAAAGACCAGACGATACCGCAGCATTACGGTCTGCGTCACCGCGCAGCCTTAGGTCTTGCAGAAAAAACGGACGCAACCTGTATCGTTGTGTCCGAAGAGAACGGTCATATATCTGTGGCCGCTGAAGGGAAAATACGAGAGGTGAAGGAAGACGAGTTATTCCTCGTACTGCACTCCTCCTCCGCCGGGATAGTGGAGGACTGAGCTGCGGTAAGCCTCATTACAGAGCACGCACTTGCCTTTTTCCGGAGCGCGGAAGAGGATCGTGAGTTTCACGCCTACCACCAGATTCTTTACCGCATTCGCAAAACTAGAAGTGGACATGATGTCGTTCAGCACGAGGCTGTTCACCATGTTCTGCTTGTCATAGACATAATTATCAGAGAACGGATCCGTATCATATTTGGACGGGATCTCCAGCGCCTTATTCTTTCCTGCTTTATGGATGTCCGTCAGGCCATAGTCTGCGAAAAGCGCTAAGCGGCATTCGGTCTTACGTTTCGGCACATCGTAGCCGGTCTCGCTGGCTATTACACCGAGGCGGCAACCAATCTCGAAACTCAAATCTACATTCATATTGAAATTGGTCGTCGTGACCGTATCCAATTGATATCCCTCGAAAAACTGGAATCGCTTGTTGTCCCGCACAATTCCGTCTCCCTCCAGCATTGCATACTGACCGTAGGTATTGTAGACAGCGCTTAAGTTCGTCTTGGTCCACATGTTAGCGCCTAACTTGACGCCGGCGAGCATATAGAACTTCTTATGCTGCAGACCCACCATCACCGGGATCTGTAAGGCGATGTTGTTGTACGCATCACGACGATAGGCCCTTTCGTACACATAATCGAACTTCCAACCTTGCTGATTGTATAATATATCTTCCTGATTTCTCAAGAGCGTATCCACCGCCAGGCCGTTCTGCGTAAAAGCCGTCTGTCCGCCGACAAGGCTCAGACCTACATCCAACAAGAAACGTGTCGGACGATACGTACGACCCACCTGCAGTTCATATACAAACCCCACACCTCCGGACGCACCGACGCTCGGACCGAATTTGCTCTCGGAAGGTAATAAAGACCATTCGCCTACCTGAGCCTGAGCGCCTATATAACTAGACACTGCGGCTGCTCTCTGCTGGGCTGCCAACGTACTCCATGAACAACAGAGTACGAATGCAAACACTATAAAAATATTCGTATTTTTCACGTTTCTCTTGCGTATTCGGATTTTTTGTTGTAACTTTGCACCCGATTTCGCTTAAAAAAGCGCCACAAAAGTACTGCTTTTTTTTGATATACGCAAAATTTTTTGATATTTTTTATAATTTAGAATAAAATTTACACAAAATATGGCATTTAATCGCACTTTAATTACAGCAGCTCTTCCCTATGCCAATGGTCCGGTGCATATCGGTCACCTGGCAGGAGTTTACGTTCCGGCGGACATCTACGCCCGCTACATGCGTTTGAAAGGTAAAGAAGTATTATTCGTTTGCGGTAGTGACGAGCACGGTGTTCCTGTGACCATTCGTGCCCGCAAAGAGGGGATCACCACCCAGCAGGTTGTGGACCGTTATCACGAACTGATTAAGCGCTCGTTCGCGGACTTCGGGGTATCTTTCGATATCTACTCTCGTACGACGTCTGAGATACATCATAAGTTCGCTTCGGACTATTTCCGTAAGATGTACGATGCCGGCCAGTTCGTAGAAGAGACCTCGGAGCAGTTCTATGACCCCGAGACCGGACATTTCCTCACCGACCGTAACATCCGCGGCGAGTGCCCGCGCTGTCATTCCTTGGGCGCATACGGCGACCAGTGCGAGAAATGCGGTGCAACACTCTCACCGGATGAGTTGATAAACCCCTATAACGCCGAGACCGGAAATGCGCTGACCAAGAAAGCCACCAAACACTGGTACTTGCCGCTGGATCAATACCAGGCATGGCTCGAGGACTGGATCCTCAATAATCATAAAGAGTGGCGCTCGAACGTCTATGGACAGTGTAAGTCCTGGTTGGACGGCGGACTCAAGCCGCGTGCCGTGACCCGTGACCTCGAGTGGGGTATTCCTGTGCCGGTAGAAGGTGCGGAAGGGAAAGTGCTGTACGTGTGGTTCGATGCCCCCATCGGCTATATCTCCAACACCATCGAGCTATGCGAGAAAGAGCCGGAGAAATTCGGTAACTGGGAGAAATGGTGGAAGCAGGAAGATACGAGAATGCTCCATTTCATCGGCAAAGATAACATCGTCTTCCACTGCATCGTCTTCCCCGCTATGCTCAAGGCGCAAGGATACAACTTGCCGGACAATGTGCCGTCCAACGAGTTTCTCAACCTCGAGGGCGACAAGATCTCCACGTCCCGCAACTGGGCGGTATGGCTCAATGAATACCTCGACGATTTCCCAGGCAAACAAGACGTGCTGCGTTATGTGCTTACCGCCAATGCTCCGGAGACCAAAGACAATGACTTCACCTGGGCGGACTTCCAGGCGCGTAACAACAACGAGTTGGTGGCTATCTACGGTAATTTCGTCAACCGTGCGCTCGTGCTCACGAGTAAGTATTTTGAAGGCCGCGTACCAGCGTGCGGAGAACTGACCGAGTACGATAATGCGACCATCGAAGAGTTCAAGAACGTCAAGGCTACCTTGGAGCAGTTGATAGAGAATTTCCGTTTCCGCGATGCCCTCAAGGAGGCAATGAACCTTGCCCGTATCGGTAACAAATACCTCGCCGACACCGAACCTTGGAAACTGGCCAAGACGGATATGGACCGTACGGCTACCGTACTCCATTTGGCGCTTCAGATAGCGGCTAATCTGGCGGTCGCTTTTGAGCCCTTCCTGCCGTTCTCGTCTCATAAACTGCGCAATATGCTGCAACTGGATGCCCGCATCGGATGGGATGATCTGGGTCGTATCGACCTGCTGGCTGCCGGCCAACAACTGGGTGAGATCAGCCTGCTCTTTGAGAAGATCGAAGATGCGGCGATCCAGGCCCAACTTGACAAACTCGAGCGTATCAAGAAAGAGAACGAAGCCGCAGCGCAAGCCGAGGCACTCAAGAACTGGCGTCCCGAGCCTATCAAAGCCCCAACCACTATCGATGAGTTTGACAAGACGGATATCCGCGTAGCGGCCGTGCTGGAGTGCACCAACGTCAAGAAATCCGACCGCCTGCTGCAGTTCAAACTGGACGACGGTATGGGCGAACGAACGATCTTGAGCGGTATCGCACAGAGTTATCCGGACCCGTCGGTACTCGTTGGCAAGCAGGTGCTCTTCATTGCTAATTTCCCGCCACGTAAGATGATGGGTATCGAGTCGCAGGGAATGATCCTCTCTGCGGTAGATGCGGATGGTAAGTTGGTAGTGACTACGGTGACTGCGCCTGTGAAGAACGGCAGTCAGGTAGGCTAAGAAGGTTTATTGCAAGTATCTTTTTCGCAACAACTGGATATCGTCATGCGTGAGACAGAGTATCTCATACAGGTAATTCGTCATGCCTCCGTACTTGCGGTCAATGAGGTCAAGCGTGGAGATGAAGTTAGGGGTAGAGACACCCATAAAGGCCTGAATAACGGCCATCTCCGCTTCTCCTCCTCCGCGGGCAATCACATCGTTATTCAGTTTGGTAACGATCGGCAGATAAGCCTCATTACTCTCGTTGAAATCAGTAATAATCGTTTCTCTGTCCACTCCCAAAGCGAACATCAGGAAGGCTGCACCCCAACCGGTGCGGTCTTTTCCTTGTGCGCAATGCCAAAGGATACCGCCGTCTTCCGGTGCTTCCACGATCAAGCGTAAGAAAGCGGCGTACTGCAACTGGCTGAACTCGCTTTGTATCAAGGACGGGTACATATTCGCAGCCATCATCTGCACTTCCGGATAGAACGAATAGTTAACGATATGGCGGTCCAGTTCCAGAAAAGCCTCATCCGGTATCGGTTTGCCGGTCTGCTGTTCGGCACGCATGTCGATAGTAGGCAACAGATGATGCTGTACACCTTCTATCTCTCTGTCCGGCACCGCCTCAAACTCCCCTAACGAACGAAAATCAAAGATACGGCAGAGTTGGTACTCTTCTTTGAGTCGTGCCACGTCGGCATCGGTAGCGTCATGCAGATGGGCCGTACGAAGCAACCTGTGCGGACGGATCGCTCGGCCTCCCGCTCCTACAATACCGCCCAAGTCTCGGGCATTATCTATTTTATCGAAAACGATCTTCATTTAGGAAACACCTCATCAATGAGGCGAACGAACTCCTGAAACGCAAACGTATCGCTCAGCTCGCTTAACGATGCTGCCAGACCGCGGTAATGCCATTCGTGGGATGCTTTGTCTTTGGCGTGGAAGATAGACCATAGTTCATCGCCCTTGATCTGATAGTCGCGCCAGATAGCCCGCATATTGCTTAGTTTGTCGCCCATGGCCACTATCTTCGCATCATGTGGCGCAGCTGCCAAACGGTCTATGGCTGCTTGCTTGCGTGCGTGCCAGGTCTCTTCTTCGTTTCCGCCGCCCGTGAACACTTCGCCGTCAATCTGATCACTCTCTGCATGCACCAACTCTGCAATACGCTCGCCAAACTCGGCACGTATTTGCTCCACCGTCACGTCTGTATCTTCGATCGTGTCATGCAAAGCCGCAGCAGCCAGCAGTTCCTGGTCCGGTGTGATGCTCGCGACTATCTCCACCGCCTCCATCGGATGCACGATATACGGAAAACCTTTGCCGCGACGCTCCGTGTTATGGTGCGCCTTGACAGCAAAAACGATCGCGCGGTCCAGCAGGTCGGTATCTAAATATTTATTTGCCATAATCCCTTAATAAATCGTTCCTTCCAGCATCGCCCGGAACTGCGGCATTGGACAGTGCGTGTCTCGCTCAATAAGAATCGTTTTCAGACCGGCATAGATCTTCACCTCTTTCATCACCTTCTCCATATCAGCGTCCGGACCGAAATATTCTTCCGCAAAACCATCCCAGAAACGCGCTGCGGTAGCATTGGTCATGTGGTTGACCTCCATTGTCCATGCCTCATCATTCAGGCAGCAACACAGATACACCATGCCGATATCAAACATCGGATAGCCGTAGCAGAAATCACCAAGGTCAATGAAATAAGGGGTACGGACTCCGTCTTTCTCGGTGAAGATACCGTTTCCGAACTGCAGGTCACCGTGTATCGCTGTGTCAACTTCGGGCGCAGCGGCAATATAATCATGGAGTTTCTGTTTCTGCTCTGCCGTAAAATCCGGATTGTCGGCTAACATTTTATATAACCGGTCCTTGACGCTTTCAAACTGCGTAGTATCCACATGGGTAGAATGCAGTTTCTTGCACAGTTGCGCAAACTCACGTCCGTACTCAGGCGCCATCTCCGGATTATCTCCGCAGGCACGGGAATAGGATTTCTTCCCCTCGATACGGCGGAAACGGATACCCATTCTTTCTCCGTCCGTTACCAGGTCACCCGGCTCCGGTGTCGGGATTCCCAAGGCATACACTTTTTGGGCTACCTCCAACTCCAGTTTAGCCGCTTCGAAATTACGGAAGTACATCTTCATCATGATGTTCTTATCCGTTTTGTGGTTATAACTAGCGCCGTTGGCTCCTTCACCGGTGCGCTCGTAATCATTCAAATCAATTAGAATAGGTTCCATTGTATTATTGTTTGATAAAAGGTAATGCGACGGCCTGACGATAGATCATCTCCGCCAGTTCATCGTTTTGAATATTATGTCCGTTGATAGCATCCAGCATACGAACGATACCTAATTTGCCACCTCCTGAATTCAGGATATAGACGATGCATATATTCTGCACGCCCACGGCTGAGGAGATGATATCCAGATCGGTGTTGCCCAACTGATGCCGCGCCAGCAGGTAGGCGTCTTCCGTATATTGCTTGCGTATGCGGTCGACATCGCCCAGCGTCTTGCAGTCCAACAGTTTGAACACTCTCAGATAGCGGCTCAGGGGCACGTCCTGTATCTCCGCCTGGTTGATGGCAGCAATACGTTTGTTGAGTCTGTCGAACGGGCGGACCTGCAAGTAACTGCCGAAGGTATCGCCGTCTAACTGCACGTCGTCCAACTTGCCGTTTTGCACCAAGGCCTGCACGCGGCGACGGTAGTCCGTGATCTCCGTACGGATACGGCTGAACTCATCGTCCGCCATCTCCAGCAGTCCCGACAGACGGTTGATACGCCTCAGGTACTCGCGCGGGATCTCCACGCCGGTCTTGTAACCGATATCGTGGTTGATCGATGCCCAGGCGTGCTGCAGGGTCGTGCGTAACTGTAACTCAAACCGGTAGTTGTAACCGGGTAACTTACAGACATAATGCAACGAGTTGTAGCCAAACGTGTCCAACTGGTGCAACATCCGTTTGTCCACCGAGTTGTCCCAGTCCACTTCAAACAACTGCTCCACCATCGCGGCGATACGGTCCACATCGTCCGTATAGAAGGTCACGATACGTGCGCCCACCAGGTCGGTCACGTCACTCAATGTGGCATACTTACCGCCCTTCAACGCAAGCTTTCCTTCCAACGATTTCTGTGTCTTCACACGTCCTTCGATGGTAGTCACCAGCATCTCGTTGCGCTCCAACGCCTCACGCAGCTTGGTCAGCACCTCTTCCCGAAGACGCTCCAATTCCGGTAACGCGGATTGGAACTCCTCCAGCATCATTTCGCAATGTAAATCCATACTTATTCGATTACGAAGAGACTGACAAATCCCGTCATCATGAATACTTGGCGGATGTCGGCGTTGATGTTGCGTACAATCACCTTACTGCCGTTGGTTGCAGCCTCCTTGCGGATGCTGAGGAAGATACGCAGACCCGACGAAGAGATATACTCCAAGGCGGTGCAGTCCAGGATAATCTCCTTGTTAGCGGCTTCCAGCAAAGGCTTGACATCCTCTGCCGTCTGCACAGCGGCCGCGGTGTCCAAACGACCGGAGAAACGGGCAATAAGTTGGTTACCGGATTCTACAATTTCTGTTTTCATATATGTTTAATTAAAGTCAATACGTTTTTGTTATCTTCGCGGCGATAATAGATCTCGTCCATCAATTGGCGTACGAGGTGAATACCCAATCCGCCTATCTGCCGCTCTTCCAGCGACAGGGTCGTGTCGGCCTCGCGTTGTTGAGTGGGGTCAAACGGTATTCCGCTGTCGGTGATAGTGAAGATGATACTCTTCTCTTTGGAGAACTCGATCAAGACCTGTCCGTGCTGCCCGGGATAGGCGTACAGCATCACGTTGCTCACCGCCTCCTCCAGCGCCAGGTTAATCGGCATACTCAGTTCGGTCGGGAGATCCAATCCTTCGATCCATTCGGCCAAGGTAGGAATCTGCTGGATGTCGTTGCGCATGAACAGAGAGGGCTTCTGATAGCGAACTACCAACATCGTCAAATCATCGCTCTGCGGGGCGCCGTCCACGAACTGCTCCACCTCGTGCTGCATGTGCGCCACCAGTTCACGCGGCGATAGGTCTCTTGCCTCGTCGGCCTCCAGGGCCTTGTACATCCGCTCTTCGCCGTACTGCTCGTGGTCGCTCTTCTCCGCCTCCGTCAGTCCGTCCGTATAGAGGAACAGCACGTCGTCGTAGGCCATTTGTGTGTGTTGCGCCTTGAAAACAAAATCCGTCTCTACACCTAACGGTAAGTTAGATATCAGATCCTCAAAATGCTCCATCTTGGTGCCTTCACGACGAATCAAAACAGGCGCGTTATGCCCTGCATTACAATAATCCAACCGTCCCGTTTCGCAATCCAGAATACCCAGGAAAAAAGTAAGGAACATATTCTGTGCATTCTGGTCCACCAACGCCCTGTTCATCTTGCGCATGATCAAGTCCGGTGCCTCCTCGTGCGCCGTGATACTGCGGAATAGCGAACGCGTCATCGCCATCACCAGCGCCGCGGGAACACCCTTGCCGCTCACGTCACCTACGCAGAAGAAGAGCTTGCCGTGACGGATATAGAAATCATATAGGTCACCGCCTATCTCCTTGGCGGGATCGACCATACCATAGAGGTTGATATCCGGGCGGTCCGTAAAGGGCGGGAAGACCTTCGGCAACATCGCATTCTGTATCGTCTGTGCCACTTCCAGTTCGCCTTCTATACGTTGGTTCTTTTCCGCAAAATCAATCATCTTACGAGTAGTGATAGCCGAATGCCATACCATCAACGCCAGCACCGCCAAACCGATAATCATCAGTATTCCGATGATCAATCCCATGCGGTTCAAATCGGCAAAAATGACATCTTCCGGAATGATAATTGATATCTGCCAACCGGTGGCATCGATCTCTTCGTTGTAGATCTGATACTTGGCGCCGGGGATCGTGTCGGGAGTAGGAACAATAGCCAATCCGTCATGCGAATGAATCGAATAGTGGCTCTTGGGGTAGATCTGCAGGTATTCCGATACCTTTTGCAAATAATCCAAGGATAAGTCGCAGCATACAACGGCCACGATCTCGCCTTTGCGGTCACGTACCGGGTGCGAACAACTGACCACCCATGTCTTCGAACCCGAATCATCCAGATACGGCTCGCTCCACCAGCAGCTGTCACGCAAGAAACCGTTCTGATACCACTCGGCTTGGAAATAATCGTGCTCCGCACTGCCTATCTGGCGCGTATAAACGCTGTCTTCTGTGATACGGCTGCTGCACGCCTCGAACCATCGGCCTTGCTTGCGGTAGTAATTGGGAACAAACGCTACCGCCATGCTGGTGTAGTCGTTCAGTGTCCGGACAGCCAGGCGCGTAGCGGAGAAAATAGAATCCGGATAATCGATGTGTTTCTCGCTCAGCATCACCAAGGTCTTCACGGCCGTCTCCATCTCGATGGTATGATTCTCGATCTCCAGTTCTGCTTTGCGCAACTCTGTCTTGGCCAGCTGTTCGGCTTCATGCTTGATTGCCGCACGACTGGTGAAATACATCACGCACGAGATAGCCTCCAGCAAAATGGCGGCTACCACCATGATCCATATACCTGAAAGATTCTTCTTCTGAGCCATATTCGTTCAAATTCGCTGCAAATTTACTACATTTTTTTGAAATATGCAAGACTTATGTGCACTTTATCGCGCTATTTGCATAAAATCCCCATAAATAGGTATTGTGTATGTGCAGAAAAAGCAGTAATTTTGCAGCCGCAATTAAGAGAAAAAGAAAAGCGTGATTCAGATTGCGGTCATAGGGCTTCCGCAGAGCGGAAAAAGTTCCCTGAGCCAAGCCTTACAATCCTTGGCGGATAAGGAACAGCGAGCGATGCATTTCACGGAGTTATATAACTCCGACGAGCTACATGGCCATTCCTATGATGTGATCCTGCAGGTGGTGGACTCCACACGCCTGGAGGAGTCCCTGATGCTCACGCCCCATATCATCGATGAGCAGGAGAAAATCGTTCTGGCCATCGGTCGGTATGACCTCTTGCTCAAGACCGACCACTCGCTCAATATCCCTAAGTTGGAGCAACTGATCGGTGTACCTACCTGCCGTGTCTCCGTGCGACTGAACTACGGTCTGCCTAACTGCTTGTCACTGCTGCAGGAAGTGGCAGCTCGGCCTGTATCCAAGGCGCACCCTATCTACCACCTGCGTGACCAGGAGGGTGATGAAGATACCTACCGCGCGTATGTGCACGGTATTTTGACAGAGACGCTCACGCATGCGAAAGATGACAAGCATCAGACGCGGCTGGAGAAGATCGATAAGGTGCTGACGAACCCGTGGTTGGGTTTCCCGATCATGATGGCTATCCTCTATCTCGTATTCTGGTGCACGTTCACGCTCGGTGCGTATCCGCAGGAGTGGATTGAGAGCGGCGTGGATTGGTTGAGCGAATGGGCGAGAGGTGTCATGGCCGAAGGTTGGTTCTCCTCACTGCTGATAGACGGCGTGTTAGCCGGAGTGGGCGCAGTGCTCGCGTTCGTACCAAACATCATCATCCTCTTCTTCTTTATCTCGCTCATGGAGGACTCCGGATACATGGCCCGTGAGGCGTTTATCATGGATACGATCATGCACCGCGTGGGCTTGCACGGACGTAGTTTTATTCCGATGCTGATGGGCTTCGGTTGCAACGTGCCGGCGATCATGGCCGCGCGTGACATCCAGAACCCCAAGGACCGTGTGCTGACCATGCTCATGGTGCCGTTCATGTCCTGCTCGGCCCGTCTGCCGGTCTATATGCTGTTCGTGGATACGTTCTTTGAGCGCCACAAAGCGCTGGTGATGATCTCGCTCTATGCGATAGGTATCTGTCTGTCCGTGATTTTCGCCATCATCATGAAGCGCACGCGGTGGTTCAAACAGGATAATGACGATACGGTCAACGAGTTACCTGAGTTCCGTATCCCCAAGGCGCGTAACACGGCGGCGCATATCTGGGAGCGCGTGGCGGACTATCTGCAGAAGATATGCACGGTCATCCTGTGGGCATCTATCATCATCTGGGCACTCGAGTATTTCCCGACGCAGGATCTCAACGACCTGGAGCACTCGTATCTGGCTGCTATCGGTCAGTTCGTCTCCCCGCTCATGGAGCCGCTGGGCTTTGACTGGAAGATGTCGGTATGTCTCCTGACCGGTCTGCCCGCAAAAGAAGCCATCGTCTCGACCCTGGCTATCCTCTATGGTGGAGACATCACCGCGGCCGGTTTTACACCGCTGACGGCATTCAGCTTCATGCTCTTCGTGCTACTCTACTTCCCCTGCGTAGCCACCATCGCCACGCTCCATCGGGAAGCCGGCAAACAGTGGGCGTGGTTCACCGTCTTTCACTCCCTGATCCTCGCATGGCTGATCTCGTTCCTCGTCTATCAAATAGGTTTATTATTTATATGAAAAAAATTCTTTTTACGCTTGCAGCGTTTGTACTTATGACAACAGCATGCACTAAACAACAGACAACAGGTATTGACCTGGCTAACTTAGACATGACCGCCGCTCCACAATGCGATTTCTATCAGTTCGCTTGTGGCGGCTGGATGGCCAACAACCCTCTTACCCCGGAGTATAGCCGCTTCGGCTCGTTTGACAAACTGGGCTTGCAGAACTTGGAGCAAGTGAATGGACTCATCAAAGACATTGCTGCCAAGCAACACGAGCAGGGCTCTATTGCGCAGAAGATAGGCGATGTCTACAACCTCGCGATGGACACGGCGCGCCGTGACCGGGAAGGTATCGCTCCGGTGTTACCGACCCTCGCTGAGATAGACGCTATTCAGTCCCGCGACCAGTTATCCGAGGTGCTCGGTAAAGCCATGGACTTCCAGTTATGGGCGATGTACGTGGACGCGGATGCGATGAACAGCTCCATGAACATCCTCAACGAGTACCAGGCCGGTTTTGCACTCGGAGAGAAAGAGTACTACCTGGACGAGGACGAGCACACCCGCTCGATCCGCGAGGCGTATGTCAAATATATCGAGAAGCTGTTCACGCTCTTTGAGTATGACAATGCCGCTGCGCGTGCGCAGACCGTTCTGCGTATGGAGACCCGTCTGGCCAAAGCCGCTTACTCCAATGTAGAGCTCCGCGACCCGCAGCGTAACTACAACAAGCTGTCTATCGACGAACTGCAGAAACTGGTTCCGCAGGTCGATTGGAGAACGTATTTCTTCGCGATGGGTGTTACGCTCGACAGCCTCTCTGTCGGTCAGATCCCTCATCTCCAGGAAGCCGGTCGGATGCTGGCTGACGAACCGCTCGAGGACCTCAAGACCTTGTTCGCTTGGCAGGTCATTGACGGTGCAGCATCGTTCCTGACCAATGAGATCTTCATGGCTTCGTTTGATTTCTACGGCCGCGTTCTGTCCGGAAAAGAAGAACCGAGTCCGCTGTGGAAACGTGCGGTGAGCATGGTCAACGGAACACTCGGCGAAGCGGTAGGACAGATGTACGTCAAGAAGTATTTCCCGGAGGAGAACAAAGCGCGTATGCTGGCACTGGTACATAATCTCCAGAAGGCGCTCGGTCAACGTATTGAGAACCTCGCGTGGATGTCGGCTGAGACCAAAGCCAAAGCACTCGGGAAACTGAACGCGATGACCATTAAGATCGGCTATCCGGACACCTGGCGCGACTATACGGCGCTGGATATCAATGCAGCTGACACCTACTATGCCAACCTCCAGCGTGCAGCGAAGTTCGAGCAGGACTACAGCCTCAGTTTCTTAGGCAAACCGGTGGATAAGACCAAGTGGTATATGACCCCGCAGACCGTGAACGCGTACTATAACCCCTCGTCCAACGAGATATGCTTCCCGGCCGGTATTCTTCAGTATCCGTTCTTTGATATGCGCGCAGACGATGCGTTCAACTACGGCGCTATCGGTGTGGTGATCGGTCATGAGATGACGCACGGCTTTGACGACCAAGGCTGTCAGTTCGACAAGGACGGTAACATGGTCAATTGGTGGACAGCCGAAGACAAGGCGGCTTTCGACGCCCGCACAAAAGTGATGGAGGAGGCGTTCAACAAGATCGAGGTAGCTCCGGGTGTGCACGCTAACGGCGCCTTCACGCTGGGTGAGAACATCGCCGACCACGGAGGCTTGCAGGTGTCCTATCTGGCGTTCTGCAACAACGAAGCCGCAAAGCCGGAGACCGAGCGCTTACAGAAACGCGATGGCTTTACGCCGGCACAGCGTTTCTTCCTCGCGTACGCCAACGTATGGGCGGGAAATATCCGCCCCGAGGAGATTCTCCAGCGCACAAAATCTGACCCGCACTCGCTCGGCAGATGGCGTGTGAACGGCGCCCTGCCGCAGATCGGCGCATGGTACGAGGCATGGGATGTCCAAGAAGACTCGCCTATGTATATCGCCCCGGAAGAAAGGGTGTCAATATGGTAATAAAAAATCCCGCAACCGCGGGATTTTTTGTTATTAGAAACCTAAAATACGTTGTGCCTCTTCGAACTCAATCAAAGGCAGGTCGAGGAGTTTAACCATTAGACGATGAGCGCCGGTCTCCATCTCCGTGGCATTGCGGTCAGCGATGATTGCATAGATGATAAGAGCTGAAGCCTCTTTCTTTACATCCTCGTTAGCCTGTGCAATGATGTTCACAGCCTCCAGAATGCTCATCTCGTTGTAAGCCTGGATGATCAGATTGTTATCCTCCTCCGACAAGTTGTAACTTGCCAACTCCTTTGCCAATTGATCTTTTTCTTCATCAGCGAAGCCATCTACGCCTGCTACAGCATAAGCAACGTTCAATGTTGCAGCTAATTCCTGTTTTGTCATAACGTTAAGTGATTTGAAGTTAGTAAAAAAAATTAAATTTTATCGATAGCCTCAGCGATGGAGTTGGCGATGAAAGCCATTTCCTCCGCGGGTAAAGATAATTTGGGGTTGGTAAAGAGCATATCCTTCTCCGAGTTCATCGGCACCAAATGTACATGCACATGGTTAACCTCCATGCCCAGCACAGCCACACCTACGCGCTTACAGCCTGTTGCGGCTTTGATGCCCTTCGCTACTTTCTTGGCAAACGTCATCAGGCTCTTAAGCTGCTCGTCAGTCAAGTCAAAGATATAATCTGCCTCCGGCTCTGCCAGTTTGGGCACTACCAAGGTATGGCCCTTAACCAGCGGATTGATATCCAGAAAAGCATAGTTCTTGTCGTTCTCAGCTACTTTGTAGCTCGGGATCTCACCTTTGATAATACGCGTAAAGAGTGTCATATTAGAGGGATATTTCAAGGATTTCAAACTCAATCAGTCCAGCCGGCACTTGCACTTGTGCGATGTCACCCACTTTCTTGCCCATCAAGCCTTTGGCGATAGGAGTGGTCACGGAGATCTTACCTTCCAGCGCATTCGCCTCGCCTTCCGTCACCAGCTGATAGGTCTTCACCATACCGGTGCTGCGCATACGTACGCGCACTTTGGTAAGGATCTGAACCTCATCAGTACGGATATCCGCAGCGTCCAACACACGCGCTTCCATCAGACGGGCTTTCATCTGTGCTATCTTCGTTTCCAGCACTCCCTGTGCCTCTTTTGCGGCGTCATACTCCGCGTTCTCACTCAAATCACCCTTCTCACGTGCCTCTGCAATAGCGGCAATGATACGTGGGCGCTCTTCTGTCTCCAAACGATGGAGCTCCTCTTTCAATTTTTGCAGACCTTCTTCGGTCATGTACGTTACTGCCATGTATATATTATTTTAATATTTTCTATTTAGTATCTCATTCGCAATAATCGCCTTGCGAACCTCCTCTATATCCGTCAAATCCGGAATGATATTTTGATTTTCCTCTGCCATATAAAAAGGAGGCCTCCGCCCCGATTTTTGTTCTTTTTGTTTAAAAACGAAAGGAAACTTCACAGCCTCCTTTCGCCATTAAACCTAAACCTTAACTATGAAAATTTTTGTTTTCAGTGCAAAAGTACTGCTTTTATTTGATATAACCAAATATTTCGACAAAAAAATGTTTTTTTTCGCACTTTTTATACTATTTCGCCTCTCAATGTTGCCGCTGAGGCTTCCAAAATACGTACGTTGACGAAATCGCCGATCTTCTGGTCGGTACGCGGGAAGACTACCGTCTTGTACTGCTCTGTGCGTCCGTACATGTCATCCCGGCTGCGTTTGGAGAAACCTTCCACGAGCACTTCCACCGTCTTACCTATCTCGCGTTGGTTGGACTCAAGCGACAACTGGGTCTGCAGGGCGATGATCTCATTCAGGCGGCGGATCTTCTCTTCTTCCGGGATATTGTCCGGCAGGTGCTTGTGGGCATACGTACCCGGGCGCTCCGAATACTTGAACATGAATGCGCTGTCAAAACCTACCTCGCGCATCAGGCTAAGCGTCTGAGCATGATCTTCGAGCGTCTCATCGTGGAAACCGCAGAAGATGTCGGTGCTGATAGCAGCTGTGGGCAGGATACGACGGATAGCCGCGATGCGATCCAGATACCATTCGCGTGTGTACTTGCGGTTCATCAATTTGAGAATATGGTTCGAACCCGACTGAACAGCCAGATGAATGAACTTACAGAGGTTCTTATGCCGACTGATGGCCTCGAGCGTCTTGTCGCTCATATCCTTCGGGTGACTCGTCGTAAAACGAATACGCATATCCGGTACAGCATCCGCTACAATCTCCAAGAGGTCGGCGAAGTCGATATCTCCAAACTTATACGAGTTGACATTCTGGCCCAGTAGCGTCACTTCCTTGTAGCCCCGGGCTTGCAGGTCCTTCACTTCGTTCAGGATCGACTCCACGTCCCGGCTGCGCTCGCGACCGCGGGTGTAGGGTACTACGCAATAGGAGCAGAAGTTATTACAGCCGCGCATGATAGACACAAAACCGCTGATCGACCGACCGATACGCGCCGGAATAATCTGACGATAGGTCTCGGTCGTACTCAACTCCACGTTCATTGCCTTGTGGCCTTGCTCGCACTGCGCCAGCAGATTCGGGATGTCCAGATATGCATCCGGTCCGGCTACAAAATCTATCCCGAAATCATCAATCAACTCCTGTCCGATTCGCTCCGCCATGCAGCCGATGACACCGATAATAGGCCGGCTGCGCCTGTTAGAAGTGAGACCGTCCTTCGGACTGTTAGACCGCTTCGCTGTTAGAGCTTTGAGTTCCCGAAGGCGTGCGCCTACTTTCTGTTCCGCGTTGTCACGGATGGAGCAGGTGTTGAGTA
Source organism: uncultured Bacteroidales bacterium (assembly GCA_902774075.1). GTDB lineage: Bacteria > Bacteroidota > Bacteroidia > Bacteroidales > Paludibacteraceae > Colicola. The sequence continues at coordinate 32,922 of CACYGT010000001.1, read as the reverse complement.
AGATGATATCGGCGTCCTCCCATTGTTCCGTCAGCTCAGCGTCCGTTGTCTGCAAAATAGCAGCTACTACTTCGCTGTCCGCGACGTTCATTTGGCAGCCATATGTCTCAATATAGAATTTTTTAGTCATTATTTTGCAATAAAATTTGCGTATGTCATTTTTTTGTAGTACCTTTGCACCCGCTTTTGAAAAATCAAAAGCTTCGGGGAGTGGCGCAGCCCGGTAGCGCAACGGTCTGGGGGACCGGAGGTCGCGTGTTCGAATCACGTCTCCCCGACGAAAGAACAGTTTCGGCTGTTCTTTTTTTTGTTATTTCAATAAGGGGAGGTTGACTTCGGTAACTGCCTTTATTTGTATATTCGCCAGTACCGCCTTCATCTCGGCGTTCTTGTTAACAAGGTCCACCCACCATTCGGCTTCGTCGAGGTCGGCAAAGCCGCTGACACGCAATGCGCATCCTTCACCCCAAACAGGCAGTTTCTGTAGTTCGAAATCGCGAATCAGGAACTGCGAGAAGTTAAACAATGCCACTTCGTACAGCAGTTCGTTCAGGGCCTGCTCGTCGGCTTTCGCCATGATAAGCAGCACTACAGACGGTTGCTTGCGGTCCTCCGACCACTCTTGCGCTGCCGTCGTATCTTCGGGTTCTTCCTCAACCTGTCCGCGCATGTCGGCCAAGCTGCCTGTCGAACCGCCGGTCTGGCTCTCGCGACCCTGACCTAACATCGCTAACATATCCTTGGCCATCGTACCTAACTCGGTCTCGCCGTACTTGGTTACCAGGTCTTGCAGCTCTACCACGAAAGCGTCCTGTCCTTCCGTACGAGCCACAGACACGGCGTTGAGGAACAGGAATCGCGGCATCAGACGGCTTTCCGGAAACTCGGTCTGAGCCTGTTGTTTATTGGCCTTGACGATGGCATACTGTCCTTTGGTATACGCCCGATACGTAGCGGCATAAAGCGAGTCTTGCTCCGCTAAGAGCTTCCGCATACGCGCGATATAAGCGGCATCATGCCGCAAGGCGCGCAGCTCTTCATCCTCATGGATAGCTTGTACACAAGCATGGTGCGGGAAGCGTTTCTCCAGTTCCTGCAAGGTCTCTTGTGCCAGCGACTCATCTTCTACCTTGTCGCGGTAGATATAATAGAGCGCCACCATCGCCTCTCGCCACAGACTGTCGCTGATGGCATAATCCTCTTCGGTGCACGGTATCTGCTGCAGGTAGTATTCCGGCTTATGCGTATCGGTCTCCAGAGCCGGACGAGAAACGATCGAATCACCGGCCAACTTGGTAGAGTCTCCTGCCTGTATATCACCGTTCGTCCCTTCACCGTTCATTCCTTCATCCGTTATGAAAACCTGTTTGTTCTGTCTTCGCCAGTTATCCTCCAGCGGACGGTTTCCCCAACGGCGACGCCACTCCTGCTGGCCTTGTTTGATGAGTTGCGGATTGTAGAAATACCACTCACCTTTCTGCGCCCCCGAGCCGCCTAACATGTTCGCTGTGTTCACACTGCGCGGTCGGGAGTCACCACGTGCCAACTCACGCGCGTCCTCTGTCTGCTTGATCGAATCGGCTTTCTCTGCTGCTATCAAGTCCGCAATGATCTTATCCACTATTGCGCGCTGTTCGGCTTCAGTCATATGACCCAGGCGTTGCAGCGAGTCCTGCAGTTGGGCTTGGGTATAAGCGACAATCAATTCGTCCAGCACTTCCGAGCGCTTCTGCACGCGTGCAAAAGCATCATTCTCCGCCGTGAGGATAGTCACGGCTTCGCGGTAACAAGGTTGCGCCTTCACGTACGCGCGTTGTTCATAATATATATCGCCCGCGCGCACGAGCACAGCGGCTTTGGCCGTCCCTGCTTGTGTTGCTTTGGCTATCGCCTCCTCGTACATCTCCAGCGCTTTGGAGGTGTCCTTTGACTGCAAGTAGATATTACCCATCGCGCCGTAGATCCGGTCTAACCGGTCTTTGTGTTTGGACTGTTTGGACATCGCACGCAAGGATCTCAGCGAACTCTTGCCGCCCAGCTCCGCCATATGAATGCGCGCATTGAAATCCATCTCATTGGGTGGCGCCATACGAATAACGTACTTATATGCGCGGATAGCTTCTTCGCGTTTGCCTTCGCGCTCGTATAACTGACCTAACACATACACAAACCGCGGACGGTAGATCTTGCGTTTCTCATACGGGATAGCTATCTTGACGAATGGAATAGCTTCGTGGTAATGCTCGCCGTGCAAGAGCACATCCGCTTTGACAGCAGAAAAGAGACGTGCATGCTTACGGCTCAGTGCATCCAGGTTGACGCGGTTGAGCATGTCTTCCGCCTCGTACTGCCAGCCCATCTCTGCATACGCACGCGCAATCCATAACTGGCATTGCGCAATCATATCCGGGTCGTTCTGGTAGTGGTTGATGATATAATTGAACGTACTGACGGCGCCGAGGAAATCGCCTTTATGGAACTCCGCTTCGCCCAGACGTATCCAGGCCAAGTCCATGTTGGCATTGAACTCCTCCGATTGCAACCACAGTTTGTATTTGGGATCGTTAACCTTCTTTGGGTTACGTTTTGGTTTCGTTTTAATAGAGTGCAGCTTGATGCACTTGCGGCATTTGTCAATCGTTCGGTCCATCTGAGAGCTGGCTGCTGCAGCCGCTTGATGGTTAGATACCGGATAAAGGTTTAGGATACGACTATAGTCGTCGGTGTTGGCATCGCGGATTGCTTTGAGGCCTTCCTCATATGCCACATTGCCGTTATAAAGGATGTTATATTTGACTTTCGTCTGGTGAAAGGAACGACTTGCCCAGGTGTTCTTCGTTGTCGAACACGAGGAGAGGATCATCATTAAAATGATGATATTTACAATTTGATATTTAAGATTTGATATTTTCATTTCAAACCTTTGACATGACTTTGTGCGGCCACAAACTCTTTCAGATAGAACGGCTCGTAGTACGCCAAGTCCTTACTTTCTACTTTTCGTTGACCGCATTCGGCTAACAGGCCTACGTATTGCGCTTCGGGCACGATATCGGGGATATAGTGCCAATTAGACTTTGTCAAGACTTTTAAGCACTTTTCTGCTCCGTCACCGAAGTAATAGATCTCCCCGTTACCGGAATAGAGACTTTCTTCATTCTCCACTATGACAGCGCGAGCTCCGCTAACCGGTAACCCCTCACCGCTCACCGAAGTATACACTTCCATTCGGCGTGCGTCAATCATGGGAATGAGGATTCCTTCCTTTATACCGGACGCTACTTTGAGCACCTCCAGCGTCGGCACAGGTATCAGTGGGACATTGAGTCCGTAGCAGAGTCCTTTGGCGGTTGCCGTGCCGATACGGAGGCCGGTATAACTGCCCGGACCTTCGGACAAGGCCACCGCGTCTATAGAGAAGGATTGCTCTCGCGCGAACGAGAGCAACTCCTCTATATAGAGAGGTAGCAACCGGGCGTGGTTGCTTCCCTCACGGCAGATACACTGCTTAATCGGCTCGCCATCCTTGCAGATGGCGGCCGAACAAACAGATGTACTTGTTTCGCAACAAAGTATCGTCATGCGCTAATCAGAATAACTTTTGTGCACGGTAGTTCTTCGCGTTCTTCTTGGGAAAGTTGAAGTGGTATGCCAACTTGATACCGGCTCCGAAGTAACCCAATTTGTTCGCATAAGTGCTCGTGGCAGAATGAACATTGATGGCAGCTACGTCGCTATCTGTCGGAGGAGTAACCTCAACCAGCGATTTGTCTGTCGTGTTGTTGGTGAAGCTATGATATACACCATAGTTACCGTATACACCCAGACCGAGCGAGTTACCGTTCTTCAGCGTCCACTCGTATCCTAACTCTGCGCCCAAAAGAAGATTGAACGATACCGGGTTAACAGGACTACCCTTGGTGGTATAATCCGTCTCTTTCAACAGACCGGTGATCACCTCGTTCGACACCAGCACGCCGGTCTCCTCAAAGAAGGCCGAGATATACGTGTTGGCATTGTTGGAGAGGGTTTGCGTATAGGGCAGATAAACCGGCAACATGAATCGAGGACCTACATTGAAGAAGAATCCGGATTCATGGATGAGCGAGAACATCAACGGGATCTCCAATACTACGACACCGTCACGTTCGTTGACGTTGTCTACATGCACGGTATAGTCGATGTTCTTGCCGCTGGTAGGATCCGGAATCTGCTTGTAGGTATCCACATTGGCGTTCATACCGCTCTGCGAATAACCGATACCGATACCGGTGATCAAACCGAGATCAACAGGACGACCGTCCTTGGACCAGTAATGTGCATACTGCAGGTCGAGAACACCTTCGCCACCACAAGCCCAATGACCGTTTGTGGTCTCGTGCAAGAGCGAAGCGGCACCGCCGCGAACACCGATGGTGAAGCGATGGTAGTTGTGGTCGAAGTTCTGCTTGGTGCGAATCGAGTCACCTTCTGCGGCAGCCTGCTCAGCAGGTTGCTCTGCAGCAGGAGCTGCTTCTTGAGCCGCCTCAGCCGGTTGTGCCTCTTGTGCGCCTTCAGCAGGTTGTGCTGCTGCTTGTGCGCCTTCAGCAGCTTGAGCTTGTTCGGTTGCCGCACCAGCGGCTGCGGCTGCGGATGCAGCTGCAGCTGCGGCTTCTGCTTCTGCCGGAGCTACAGCTTCTTTAGCTTTGTTCGGTGCCTCATTGGCTACTTCAGTCTTTTGACCTTTGGCTGCTTGTGCTGCCTCTTCCTCGGTTTGACCGGCAGGAACTAAGCAGTCTTCGCAGATCCAGGAGTAGATATTCATCAGCAGTACGCCTTCCGGGAAACGTTTGGTTCCCAGCTGACGAACGGTGTGAATCTTATCCCATACCCAGCTGGAGGGAGTCTCACCGGTGAGGTACTCTTGGCACTCAGGTTTAATCTTTACGGAGTCGCCGATAGCCACTTTCCATTGATGGCCTTGTGCGGGCTGCGCTGCTTCCTGCGCCGAAAGCATCGACGCAGAAGCGCATATCAGGGTGGCTGCAATCAGAATTGATTTAAAAGTCTTCATTGTGCTACCTCCTATTCTTATTTAACAATATAACGTAATGTTGAATTCATGCTGTCATTGCTCAGCTCAACGAGATAGAAGCCGTGATCAGCCGCAGCCTTGATGGTGTAGGTCGATTCGCCGCGAACGACGTATTGACTCTGTACCAAGCCCTCGGTGGTGAATACACGAATGACGGTCTCTTTCTCCGGATCGAGGTTGATCACTAAGATATCCTCGTTCGGCTTAGCCAGCGACGGCATCAGTGCCGGAGCACCTGCAGCCGGAGCGCATACCAGACGGTTCGTTTCACCGATCTGTCCGCACTCGCCTTCGGTAGTAGCAGCAATCTCGATACGTGCATAGTACGTACCTACCAGCGGGCTACCGTCCTTAGAGGTGTAGTAGTAACCGGTTCCGACGAGGCTGTCGTTCGGCAGCAGCTCTTTGAACCACTGTACATAGCCTGCGTCAATCGAATCCGGCAGGTTCCAACCCATGTCCTTGATAGCGTTGCGGTCAATCATCAACAGACGGTTGCCATAACGTGCTAGAGCCGGAAGGGTAGCGATATACGGATTGTTAACCGTGAGGTGCAACGTAACCGTACTGTCGCAACCGTCTACGTCGATATGACCTACATAGTCACCGGTTGCGGTGAGCGTATCACCCGTCACATGCCAGATGAACCAGTTACAAGCCGTAGCAGTGGTGTCACCCGGAGTAAGCGGAGTGATCGTCAGGTCGAGAACGGAAATACTGTCACAACCGTTTACATACTTATGGTAGGTTGCAGAATCGGTGGTACTCTCGGTATAGGTTACACCGGTAGCATCCCACTTGTATGCCTTACAGCTCTCTACCTCTACGGTGTCGTGGATATGATGGTAGAGGTCATCCGAATAGAGGGAGTCCTCACACTGTGTCACTGCGACGAAGCGGAGCACGACTGCCTCGTGGTCAAGCGCCGTAGCCGGCAGTGCTGCAAACTCGGTGCAGTCTTTGCACTTCCACTCCCAGAGGAGCGTATCTACTTTCTTGATCGAGTCACCCGTTGCAGCCGCTTGCTCCTCAGCGAACTTACCGTTCAGCCAGGTCGTTGCAGCCGTTACATCAATCGGGTTGCCCTTCTTGATAACAGGCTTCGACTCAGCAGGAATGTCTGCGAAGTTGTACATCGTCGGGTCAACCAACGGAATCACGGTGAAGTGTACAATCGAATCCCAAACAGCAACCGCTGTATCGTTCTGGAACTCAATCTTATCGGTCCATTTCAGCGTCGAAGCGTCTGCATAGTTGATCACGTGATCTACGTTCGGGATAACCAAGGTATCCGTATAGGTAGCGCCGTCGCAGAGATACAGTTTCTCGTTGAATACAAGGCTATCACGTGGCTTAGCGGGAACGAGTTCTGCCCAGATATGAGTAGCTTGCTCGGAAGTGAACTTAATGAACATGTAGTTCGGCCACTCCATACGATCAATCAAGTCGCGGTCAATCGAGTGCGATTTCTCGCCGTTAGCAGCAATCGTCTGGTTTATGGTCGTCGGCACATCATCGCACATGAAGCGGATCTCCGCTGTCGTGTTCTCTGCTGTACTGCTCCAGTTCTCTACATGCAGCAAGATATCCTTATCCTTGGGGATGAAGGTCGAATCCAGTTCTACCTTATACCACATGCACGTATCGGCCTCATTGACATTACCGTGCTCCCAGTCGAACATCATTGCGTTGTTGCAAGACTCAGCGGTCGTACGCTCTAAGTCAATGCGGAACTTCAGATCTTTCTCTGCATTGAAATAGATGTACATTGTTAGCGAATCATCGGTGACATACTCACGTACGATGCTATCTACGAATGTCGGGTTCGTCTCTTCTAACGAGTAGTTAAAGCCTGCGCGTTCGAGACCTTTCTCAATAGCGCGGTAGAAGGTCTTCTCGTAGCTTGCATTCGCTTTGATAGAACGCTCGCGTCTCGGGATATCATAGATCAATGTATCCATCCATGTAGCCGTACCGCTCACCTTCACTGCCTCCGCATGCGGGTTGGTAACAGTGAACTTGGATTCTTTCGTAATCTTATAGTTGTTACGGATGTACGGTAAGCAAACAGCAAACCATTTACCGCCGGCAGGAACGTCATAATCAACGTTCGGAACAGCTAACTGAGCCAACTCGGCTGTGTTGATCGGAGTGGTCAGGGTGCTGTACATCGGCGTCGAAGAAGAGATGGTCAGTTTCTGATCGGTCTTGATGCGGATATACAACTCTTTGTCAGCCAAGCCCTTGATCACGTACGACGGGATATTTCTGCTTACGGTGTGACCTGCAGGGATCTTACGAACCTCTTTGCGACCGGTGTAGTACTCGATCATATCCTCTTTGTCGGTCTGAGCGATGTCCTCATATACAGCCACCTCCATGGTAGCTTTACCTCCATGGTTCTTCGAGAAGACGTGGAGGCTTCTGCCGTCCAGATTCTCCAGTTGCTTGAGTTCGTACGAACGGATACGATACCACATGATGGTGTTCGCCTCTTGTACGTACTCTTTGTTCCAATCGATACGGATAGCGTCTTTCGGTTTGTTACCGGTCCACGGCGATACGAGGCGAGCCTCGAACTTGAATGCGCCATCGGTGATGATACGAACGAGAACCGTGTCACGACCGGCCAGCTGTTGAGCCGTACTCGGGTCGATCTTCTTCACATATTCACCGTCCGTGAGAGTGATCTGCTTGTTCATCATCGTAGCAGTAACCGGGCAGTGGTATGCAATCTCAGCCTTAATCTTAATCGGACGACCGAGTGTATCCCATGCATGTGCCTCCGGAGTTACTTCGCCGCTAAAGAGCGAATCCAAGGACTCTTTCTTCAGCAGGTACCAAGCGGTATCTGTCTTCTGGGTATACAGTGTGTTCCACTTCAGCTCGGTGAGGTTAGCTTCAATCTCAGCGCACTCGATGGTATCGAAATGAGCAGGATCTACCATGCGTACATCGAAGTGCAGTGGTGTGTTACCATATACACGTACATAAAGCGTGCTGTCGGTCAAGGTCTCCAGCGAGCTGTGCGGCATCGTCTTGGTAACAGAGTCTTTCGGGTTGATCTTAAAGCCAGCCGACTGAGTGGACTCGTAAGGACAAGTATAGGCCATCTCGACTGTACCCTTACAAACGGTATCACCCTTGTTCACCGCCTTGATATGGATATCCTTGTTGCTCTGCATAGCCTCGCGCAGGTCAACTGCGTACCAGAGGTTCGCGTTAGCTGCTTGGTCATTACCGGATACCCAGTTGAAACGGATCGCAGAGGTACAGCTTGCACCTTCGGCCTCTTCGGTCAGACGGATCTCAAAGGCAACATCCTCTGTAGCAACCACGCGCAGATAGATCGTATCCTGCTTGATGTTCTCAAACATGTTACGCGAGATCTTCTTCGAGTAGGTTCCGTTCTTCGCAATCTTCAGACTACGCTCCTGGTTAGGAATCGTATCCGGGCACTCCAACGACAATGCGCCGTAGATCGTTGCCTCGTTCTCCGAGCTCAGGTTACGTACGTAAATGGTCGGGAACTGTTGCAACTCACGTACTTCGTCCATACCGAGCTTATACCATACGGTATCATTTGCGCTCTGCTTTGCGCCGTCTTCCCAGTTGAACTCAATAGCCTCCAAACACGGATCGTTCGGGTCTGCCGGTTTGGTCTCAATAGAAGAGGTGTCAGCCAAGATCTGGATATCCTGGTCGGTGGTAACACCTACCCAGATAGTATCGGACATCATGGCGTAGGTCGAATAACCGATCTTACGGGTAATCGACTCATCTTTTGCCAAGGTACGAGTGATCTCCTGAAGGTCGATATACGGGCAGCTGAATGCCAAGGAAGCACTAACTGTTGCTTTGTCATAACCGAGGTTCTTCACCGTGATCTTGATGTCGCGGATATCATCTTTCGCCTCTGTTACGTCGATAGCATACCATTGAGTTGTCTTACCGTCCTGCGTATGACCGGTCTCCCAGTTGAAGTCGATATTACTCTTACAAGCCTTACCTTCACGAACGTGTTTGTAGCGGCCGATAAGGGTAAACGGCTGGTCGTTCTCGATAACGAGGTAGATATACGGTACGGTGATACCCTCAACTACGTTCTTCTTGATTACCTCAATCTTCTCTGCGCCTGCAGCCAGCGTAATCTCATCGCCTTGCCAACCCCATACAGGGCACTCGAACGACATCTTACGGTTGATGGTAGCATCTGCATCACCATTGTTGCGGAAGGTGAACTCCGGCTCATACTTCGCCGAGTCATTCATCTGCTGCACATTGATCTTGAGGTAGTGTTTACCCGGGTTTAGAACCTGGTTGGTCACTACGGGCAGCGAATCCCAGGTCACTGCATCGCAATCGAGCAGTGGCACGGGCGGCCAAGCCACATAGTTAGCTTTCACAGCGATAGGCTGGTTGTTGTCGAACGTGACATAGAGTTCGTCAGCAGCCACACTCTTAATCATGGACAGAGGAATGGTGTCGTAAACGGTCTTGCCGGCAGCGATCACGAAGGAACGTTTGGTCATACCGGATGACGGGCAGTCAAGCGACTGACCGGCACGCAGGTTGAGCGTACCCGAACCGGTGTTCGTGATAGCAATGCAGACATCCACACTGTCTTTTGCTTTCGCTTTCTTCAGGTCCACTTTGAACCACTGCATAGCGCCGCGGCTCTGCGTGATACCATTCGTCCAGTCGAAGAGCTTCGCATTCTTACAAGCTTCATCCAAGTCGATCGCATCATACACTTTAGCACTCAGCTTGATACGTGCAGACTCGGAATCTGCATTTCTCGGCGTCGTCTTAAGGGTGAGGTACACCTCCGTCTGTTTCAGACGAACGAGCATACTGGCGTTAGCCGTCCAGCTCATTGTCTTACCCGGCATGATCGTGTACGTTTTCTCCTCAGACTGGCCTGCCACAGTAGCATTCAATTTACAATCTACCGTGTCCAACAAGCTCTGGCTGACCATATACAGTGTCAGCGCCGGATTCTCCTCCGAGTAGAGCGGAGTAAGATCCACACGGTACCATTTGACCGTGTCGCCTACTTGTACATGACCGCCGTCCCAATCAAAGTCAATAGCATTGGCTTTGGTACTACCATCGTTACGACCGATAGCCATCGCGAAGACGGTCATCATCGAAACCATGGTCAGTAGTAGAAACTTTTTCATGTTGTTAATAATGTTTGTTAATATTAATATTAATTAGTTATATTGTTGTCCAAAGACATTGTATTTTCTTTCATCCACGATGATAAACAGTTGCCCGTTCTCTATCATCTTATATGCTTTGCGTCGTCCGTCGGTAATACTCTCCACTCCTTCCGGATTGAGCAGCGTCACTTGGACAATGCGCGTGCAAGTATTTTTCTTCTTGATCTCCACGATGGAGTCGCCGTACTCGTAGAAGATCGTGCCTGACGCTGTATAGCGGTAGCCGCGCGAAAGCTCGATAGCGGATATCCAAACCGTATCATATTCCAACTCCGGCGCAGTGAATGTCAGCGATATATCTACGGTCTGCAGCGTGTCACGTGCTACCCAGAGGGTATCTGTGAAGGCGGTGTCGGCACTAAACGTCTGCCCGTTCGCACTCAAGGTCTTTCCCTGACAGGTCTTCATGGTAATAGGCGTAGCCGGGTCTGTATATTTCGGGTTGTCGTAGTAACGTAAGCGTCCGGTCTTGCCGTTCTCGTGCTTCACATGCAGCCAGAGGTCTTGCTTCGCCTCGCGCGCGTCTAAGAGCATCGCAGGATCCAAGGTCCATACGTGGAGCGAATCGCTCAGCGTATGACGTGCTACTTCGTTTCCCTCGCACGCGCCGCGCGTGAACCATATATCTGCACGCGCGTTGTCATCTTGCTGCCAATGCACAATAGCTTTGCCGGACGATGCAATCTTGTCATACTTCAGCCGATAGACGTTCTCCGGCGCCGAGCAGACATAGGTCATACGCGGTTGGAGAATGAGCGAATCGGCGCACTTGGCCTCCGGACCGTAGCCATACGGATAGCAATAGACATGTCCTGAGCCGCCGTCGTGCGGATAGACGCGGATCGCAGGAGATAGCACTTTCAGATAATCGACGTTTCCTATCTGATCTATTTGTGCGTTTATCTCCGTCACATCCATCTCGTGCATCTGGTTGGGTCCTATCGTGAGCGAGATAGCCGGCGAGGTGCTGACGCAGAGCGGATAGACCTCTAAGGTCACCGCTACATCCGAGAACCAGAACGCCGTGACACCTTGACGCAAGTCATCAAAGGTCGCTTTGTACCACACCGTATCCGAAATCACTTCGTCCAGCGGGAAGGCAAATGGGATAGAGTGGTAATGACAATCGCAAAACCAATACTGCGCATTGTACCAGTCAATCCAAAAGTCGCACGAGTCCTCCGCCGAAGCAGGTACAGCCACCATCGTCGTCTGTGCTTGCGCGTTCATCGCACCCCAAACGAGCGCCATCACGATTACTATGTCTCTCAGTACTTTCATTTAATTACATTCCCCAGCATATCATATCTGACACCACCGCGGAGGATGATGACGCGGCCGTTCTCAATACGCTTAACCGGCGTCGCATCTGCATCCACGTTATCGATGTCCGTCACATAACTCGTGCTGTACGTCTCGCCGCAGAGGAACTGCAAGCGCAGCGCCAGTGAACCGGCCTCTATCCATTGCGGTTCGTCTTCCACCGTAATCGGCTCGTAGGTCTTCTTGCCTTCAGGGCGGTGACTCCACGAGATGGCTGTGATCGGCATCAGGCTGTCCGTATAATGTTTATACAAGTTCTCTTCCGCTTTATGCAAGTCCATCAATGTTTTTCCGCCATCATGCTGCAATTCTACACCGTCCATATAATCCCATTCCGCTGGCGATTCGTAGATGTATTGTCTGTACGAAATAAGAACGCCATCTCCGTTTTCATCATGCTCGTAGTTAAATCCCTCGCAGAAATAAGAGGCTTTGCGGATGGTGAGTTGCAATGTATGGCTCCACTCGCAACCGTGATCGTTCGTGTGCTGCAGCACATATTTACCGCCCTTAGTATAGGTAGTTCCTCTCCATTCCAGACTATCCCATGCTTCTATTTGCTCAAAAGTGCTTCTTGGGCACACATAGGGTTCTACAAAGATTGTGGCATACTCATGCGCCTTGATCTCTATCGTTTGTGCTTCATCGAAACGGGTGATTCCCCATTTCCATGCCGTAGCACAATCTGCGAACTCTGCTTGGGCTGCAATCTCTTCCTCTCCTATGTAGGCAGAAGGCTTTGTACCAAAAGCAGCCTTCGGCAGATAGGTAATAGTCGCCGGCGTGTTGATAGGCTGCAGACGAATATAGTTACTTCCGCTTTGTACGGTTAGTGCTGTTGTGTCTGTCACGCGGGTAGGCATATCCGCGGTTGTACCTGCAGCACGTTGAGCCGGAACGATAGCGCGGTGAGCGGAAGGATTGATAGTAATCTCTTCGTCGTATCCAATAACGGTGTAGGTTTCTGCATCCAGGTCAAGCGCATGCGACGTCTCTGGTGTTGCATTCCATGAATCAACCGTAGTGCCTGCATTATCTTTGACGGTTACATACTGCGATTCGCTTACGTTTACAACCACGTTATTGTTATCATCACACGCGACAGATAGGGTAGCTTTTTCATAAACAGGATCCGCATCAGCCGGGGCCTTGGATTCGATACGTATTTTATAACCGGAACCTTGCAGTGTGTGATTTATACGCATGTAGATAAAACCTTCCTCATCCACGCGTTCGGCCCATGAAGCAACAGTTTGTTCGGCTATGGTAATTTTATCAACTGTTTGTGTGAATTGCTTATAATACAGCAGATTGGGAGCTTCTGTGGTATTGGTTCCCAATGTAATATTACAATCCGTCGCTACAAAAACCTTGCAGACGTTTTTCACAGAGAAAGTAAGGATCATGTCGCCTCCCACCCATTTGGCATAATTCAGTTTATACACTCCATCTCGAGAATCTCTTTGTACAGTAAAGGTGGTGTCTGAAGAATTAATATAGTTGGCTGTATTCTTAAGACAGGATGACGGATTCCAATTGGAAATCGAAATTGTCGTTGCCTCTGAGCAATCGAATCGCACGTAGAGATATTTCTCACTTGTTTTTTCCCACAAAGTCTTCATCTCTTTACCCAAGATACCTAACCAGTGTCCACTCGAGGCTTGCTCGAATTGATAGGTCTTCAATACGTGCTCTTGAGAGAAGTCCGGATCGGTGGCTATCGTCATACGGAAGGTATGTTCTGTAGGTGTAGAGAAATACGTATGCATCGTATTGTCATTCCAATAATCCGGAAGGGCAAAAATCGCTTTCTCATTTGCATTTAGCGCGTAGGTCTTGTTATGACGCAATAAGGTTGCACCGCCGCGAACAGGAGCAGGAGGAGCCAAAACGATATGCATGGTGCCGGCCTCTTCGCTATAGAACTTAGCAAAGTACATACCTGCTTCGTTCGGATAGTCTATTTGGTTGTTCACATATTCCGTCATCAAGGCAGAAGAAACCGTCAAGGAATCCCCGTTTTTCAGCACTCTGCTATCCAGAATTTCTGGATCTGATATCGTCGGGTCAAAATCGCATTTGTTCGCTATTGCCAAGGTGCAAGGTTTTGCGCCCTCCCATTTATAGCGGATCGTATCGTTCTGCCATTGTACGTAAGGAACAATCACGTGACGTTTCTTATCTTGCGGTTTTACTTGTACTGTATCACCCAAGCGAATGAACTTAGCGCCATCCACACAGTTGGAGAACAAATCATCCGGCGCCAGACTCAACTCGCCTGCGCACTTGAAGTTCACTTTGACGAATACTTGTATGTTGTAGCTGATACCCACCATCAAGAGCAGGTCGCGATATTGCTTGCCTAACGAAAGATAATACACATATGTTCCGTCATCCAAAGTCTTTGTGTTGAGCTTAGGTTTATGCGGCAGGTCATAAGAAATACCACTCTGACCGCTTGTCTCGCAGAACAGACGACACAAAATCGTATCCTCATAAAAGCCGGGAGTGCAAGTAAAATCCATCTCCACATCCGGCGCATACTTGGGGTCTTTGTTGTTGTTCTGCGGGGCAAACTGAACCGTCAATGGCAGATCGAACGTCCATGCCGAATACCACACCGTTTGAGGCTTGGTAATCTGTACGGCAAAATCCTCTGTCATTTCAATAGCCGTCTCGCAGGCTTCTCCGGGTTTTTGCGCATAAATACCAGCGCTCAGTCCTAAAAAAAGAGCGCATGTATAAACCATTTTATATAATCGTTTCATACTCATTTGTTAACCTTTGCACATAAAAGCGTGCAAAGTTACATTTTTTTTTTGAAAATGCCAAATTTTTTAAGAAAAAAAAGTCAAAATTGTATTATTTGTGTAACAAATATACAAAAAATCACCAAGTTGCATACAAAAACCCCACATCCGCTCTCGCGAATATGGGATTTTTGCGAATACTTGGATTATGACCTTTTACTCAATAGCAAAACCTTTGAGTGTTATCACAGATGTGGGTCCTTCCGGCTTGCCACCGGTGGATGCATGATCCTGCATAACTTCAGTTGTCAGCACGTTCAGCACTTCAACTATCGGGGAAATATACATTCTCTTGCTCATAGTTACTGTACGTTAGAACCGGTAATGGTGTACATCTCACCACCACGGATGATATAAACTTGGTTATTCAGCAGCACTTTCATAGCGCCTTGACCGTCTGCTCCTGCGTTGATTTCATCTACGCCCTGCGTAGCTTCAGGTGCTTTGTTGCGAACAAGCAATAATCCGTATTCGGTCGTCGTGCCCTTTTCGAACGTTGCAGTATATTCACCTGCACTCAGATCCCAAAGGATTCTACCATTTTTAGTAAGATAAACCTCGTCTCCATTCAGTTTATCAGCAGGAACGCTGATAGTAAACGTGCCAGCGTTCGGGATGGAAATGCCTAACGGATATGTAGCGGTGTTGTCTACCGCCGAAGCGGTGTTCATACAAAGCTTACTATCGTATCGATCAATCCACATTTGAGCCATACGGCGGCTAGTACCGGCTTTTACTACATCCTGACCGATAGAATAGATATCTTTCTTTCCCTCTTCAGTCTGCAAGAATACACGGTCGCTATAGTGCAGGCCCTTCGGCGCAATCTGTACTTCAACAAGACCATCGTGCTTCTGTTCTGCCTCGAGCAAACGACGAGGAGCGCTAGCCGGTGTTGATGACGGATTGTTAACCACAATCGATGTAGCCTCCGTTTGGATAAAGACAGGCACACCAACACTTAGTTGTTCGTCAGCGAAAGTAATCGAGTGATAGCTTCCTTGGCCTTCACTATCTACCACATAGCATTGACCTACCAACACACCAGGACTGTTAACGGTGGCGTTGTAGGTGTTCGGGTTCGCAACGCCATTCCAGTTAGCATCGCCTGTTTCGTCTGTGGGAGCCGGAGTCGTTACTACCTCATTGCCAAAATGGAAATTAGTGTCGGCTTTTTTCTCAAAACGAATAGCATCTGCATCTTCTGTCAGATAAATCATATAGAATACACCCGGCTTCATCGTTTTGTCATATCCTTCTACATCATCAATGTAAGTCCAGCAATCCGACACATTGCCCATCGATGCACGCATTGCTCCGTCATAACGAAGAACGTCGAAATCTATACTTAATTTTTGAGGCTTGTATTCACCATTTTTGTAGATGGAGATACCACCCTCTGCGTGGTGAGGTACATCGATTGTCCAAGGTACTGCAATAGCATACCAAGTGCGCTTCTTGAAACCTCCTTTATGAGCGAGCTTGAAGTAAACTTTTGGCTCTGTCGGTTCTGCAGTCGGTTCTGCCGGTCTGCCTTTAATATTGTCACCACCATTTACCTGGCCGGAAGAATTGTTCGGTATGACGGTAATGTTATCTCCATTAGTATCTTCGATAACTCCGAGAGTAGCTTCCAGCACGAACTCATCCGTCTTAATAGAAGCACCTTCTTCAATAGTAATCGAACCTCCGTCTTGTACTGTTATTACTTCTGTTTCAAGAGTAACATGATTGTCATTTTTGGTCGTTACAATCAATGAACCATTATCTCCAATCGTTGTCGTGTCGACAGTAAAGGACTCATTCACCGTTCTTTCTTCTACCTCTGGATCAGACTGTGGCTCTCCCTGTTCCTCGCCTGTTTGTACATTACCTATTTCGAGGTTCGGAATTTCCCTATATTGTGCATAATACGTTTTAGGACCCGTGACTGGCAATAAAGTCTCCAATATTTCTCCATCTGCAGTCTCGCTCCATCCAATAAACTCATAGATATACTTATTATTTTTTCCATAGCAGTTGGGAGCGTTATAAGAAGGAATTGAGTCGTAGTCATAAGCTTGTTTGTGTTCTGATTTATGATTCGTTCCCATCTTAAACTTAATAATAGGAAGATCTCTAAAGTTGGGCGTATAAACGATTTCCTGCTTGTCTCCGTTTCTAACCGGAGTCCATCCTTCGCATATGTATTCGTAATCCTCATCAGAATATGGTTGGGGGAGTGCCGGAGCACTGTCTACTACTAAAAGATTTTCTGTACAAACATTCACTGTCTTGAGAACTTCATCTCCGTTCTTCCATATTCCAACCCATCCCCAGTGACCGTTCTTGTAGTTGATGGTGGTATTGGCAGCAGATCCTGATGTGGCGAGATAAGAACCATCGGCATTTTGTAGTTTGGCAGCATTCACAGGAACGTCTTGTACACTACTTGCCGTGGAAATACCCTGTTTAAAAGAAGATGTACTTGTCGGTGCAACACCCAAAACGATTTTACCATCACCTGTTGAACAAATGTCTGCTCCATGCGTAGTCGTATAGATTTTCCCGCTCGAACTCAACGATTTTAATGTGCCATTCACAACCACATGTGCATCAGTAAGCCCTGCAGACGTTCTGCTTCCTGTTTTTGTCGGGGAATAAGGAACAGGATTTATATCTGCGCCTATTCCAAAATAACCATAACCGGTTTCTTCATTACGCCAATCACTTCTGTCGTAGATATATAGATTCTTCTTCACTTCCACAGTAGCCCCCTCTTCAATAATCACTTTTGAATCCGGCAACAAAGATAAATCATAGTAAATTGTTGTTGTGCCGCTATGAATTGTCAAATCCATATTATTATTAATAGGAAGGACATAGTCTTTTGAAGCCAACTTCATAACACTTACCGAAACGGATATGTCTTGTATAGAAGCATTACCATACAAATCATAACATTGCCTATCTTTTGCACCATCATAATGGCGCGTAAGCTTCGACCCAGGCTCCAATCTAAACATGCCGTTACTACCTATGAACGATGCCGTACCATCATACAACGAATAGCTCGCATAACAACATGTAACTAACGTTTCCGTTGCGCCATTATTAAAAGTTATAGGAGCCTCTATGTTTTGAACGTAATATTGACACATAGGGAAAGCGCTCTTATAGGTATTTGAACAGTGTGTACCTCCACGGAAATCCATTTGGAATGGTTCATAAACTACAGAACCATTTCGTGCATCTATAGCACCGCTTCCTGTAATATACCCCCAACAGTATAAGTTACCATTCAAAATAACATTACTTCCGCTTTCCAGCTGAAGACGTCCATAGTTATCCAACACTGTAGCGGTCATTTGGCCACCATTTCTCGCATGCAAATTACCACCAACGCACATAGATCCACTTACCGTTAAACTTACTCCACTCGTTAGCGTAAGTTGTCTGAACAGCGAGCGCGTCTTTACATTATTGTTATTATTCTCGTACGCCGGCAATGTAGTCTTAACCGTATATCCATCATTATAAGGCACCAGCAACGTCACTCCACTTGGGATGGTATAATTACCCGCAGCCACAGTACCATTTGTCGCTACAACCAACACTTTAGAAGACGAAGAAGCTGCTGCTGTGAGTCCTTTCGCCAAGTCGTAATAATAGTCCGACGTCCCTTTTACAGTAAAGGTGGCTACGGACGACGAAATAAACTCAGCATATACCGTCGCGGCCGCCAAGAAAGTATGGGAAGTAGATGCCGAATAGGAGAAATAGTTCTTCGTCGTTCCGCCATCGGTGCTGGTGTACCAGCCAAAGAACTTATATCCCGAAGCAGGGGTTGCCGCCAAAGAAACCTCTCCCTCGCAGGTGATTGCCTGAGAAGGCGAAGTGCTCACTTTGGTACCATTGACGGTATAAGAACCGTTCGTACCCGGCACAAAATTAACAGAAATGGCAACGTTCTCTACAAAATTAGCAAACACCGTTGTAGTCGTAGGACTGCTTTCCGTAGAAGACGAGCAGTTTACGGTTACCTTATACGGGTTGTCCGTCGAAACGACATCCCCTCCTTTTGTAGTGCTCCAGCCCGTAAAAGAGTAGCCGTCATTGGATTGCGCAAAAGCATAGAAATTTTTTGCTTCATTTTGCGTTGTTGAGGACTGCTTGTCGGATGTCGAAGTGCCTTCCACATACGTTCCGGCGCTATTGGATGTTCCGGCATATACTTTTCCGCCACCCGTTGAAGACACTGTTGCCTTCAAGGCAGAGTAATAAGTAGTACTACCTCCTGCCCACGCATTTCCACTCACCCCGAGCAAACAAACTAATACGCTCAGTGTGTAAAAAAACTTTCTCATATCAAACACTTTTATTTTCATATTTCATGCATTTAAATATTTCTCTATTTTCTCTTTCGCCTCTCGCGCACATGCACACGAAAATAGGCGTGCAACGCTAAAAAGCGCTGCAAAGGTACAATTTTTTTTGGAAATACGCAAGAAAAAGATCAAAAAAATGCGAAAAATCTACATTTTGCAACGCAAAACTAACATTTTAGCAAACAAAAAAAAATCGCACACACGCCTCACGCATATGCGATTTTTCATTCGCTCTAAATTTCCATGTTAGGGAATAGGAGCGCCATTCTTAGGAGCCTGGTTGGGATCTATGGGTGGCTCAGTACTACCCATAAAGATACCCATTGCCATCAATTGCACTTTCTCTACTTGAGGTGCTACATACATTTTCTTTTTCATACTATTTCAATTTTACATTATTTCACTTTCATACCGGTAATGGTGTACACCTCATCACCGCGGATTATATATACTTGGTTGCCAATCAGCACTTTGGTCGCAATAGTATCTCTACTGTCTACAACCGCTTCGTCGAAGCCGGTGATAACCGTTGGTGCTTTCGCAATCACACGCAGACCATATTGTTCCGTCGTTCCGGATGCCATTTCGGTGGTATATGCGCCCTTGCTTAGGTTCCAAATAGCCTCTCCATCACGAGTCAGATAGATCGACGACTCCTCATCTGCCTCATGCTTAATGCCGATCGTGTAATCGCCGGTTTCAGGCACATAGATACCCAATGGGAACTCAGCCTTGTCGTCGGACGGTTTCATTGCATTGAGACACAATTTGGTATCATAGCGCTTAATCCACATTTGCGCTTTTTGATCACTGATACCCATTTTGATAAGGTCCTTCCCTATCGTATAGACATCTTCCTCTTTATCGTCGTTAACTTGTACAAAGAGGCGATCTGTGTATGGCTTTTCCATCGGAGAAATACGAACTTCGTAATAAGCATTCAGATTTGTTTCTTCGGCAGCGCGACGCGGTGCAGCTGCAATTGGTGCGGAACTATTATACGAAGCACCATATGCTACATTGACGGTCGCATCAGCAGGCGCTTGGATGAATACACCTTGTCCTACAACCATCCTTGTCGTCTGTAACGGCACTACATCGTATCCCCCAGTCTCTGAATTAAAGGCCTGACCAACAGTTGCTCCTGCATTGACAAACGCTTGGAAAATAGCAGGGTTAGCCACACCATTCCATCCCGCATCTTTACCATCATTTTCCGTTGACTCCGGATATTGATGAACAGAGGCACTGGTGTTCATCAGATCAGCCATATTGTGCGATTTTGCTTTGAAGCGAAGGCCATTTGGTGCAGAACCCATGAGTGCAACTAAATACAAAGTGCCTGGATGCATCGTGCTTGTTTCATAAGCCCATGTCTTTTGCGGGCCCACTTCGGCACGGCGTTCGCCGTTGTAATAAATCACATCGTACTCTGTGGTGATGGTTAATGGACGACCATTCAGTAGTACGCCGCCGTCAGTTAAATCAACTTCCCAGGGTACAGCCACTGCATACCATGTATGCGTCTTCATGTTTACTTTAAAATCGAAGAACGCATCACCTGTGAGACTCAGTTTGTCAATACCCAACAACTCTCCGGAGTTAACACCATCCGAACTAATAATCAGGTTCTGATACTCTACCGGTTCGGTCAATACCGTTGTTCCGCTCGAGATCTCCAAACTCGGGATAGCCTCCTCTGCAAAGTGTGCAAAATATGTCGCATTGGCTGTTGCCTTTGGAGTCTGGTTGTTCTTGTAGAACGTACCTGTTCCATTCGCGCCGGTCGTCCAGCCGTCGAAGGTATAAATATAAGCCGAAGTCGCTTCCTTCGTCGGCGTTGCGCCGGTGTAGGTTGTTACCGTATTGGCTTTCTGACCAACAGAGGCCAAAGTGGTATTACCATCCTCACTCTTCCACGTGATGGTATAGTCTGGATCGGCTACAGTGAAGACGGCCAACAAGTTTACATCGCCCGTCACAGCTGTTGTACGGTTGGTGATGGTCTTATCGCTGAGATCTTGCCATCCTTGGAAAGTAAAGCCTGTATTAGCTGTCAGCGTAATTGTTACCGCGTTGGAGGCGGTATTATACTCATATATACCATTGCCGGTAATAGTAGCCGCACCGGCAGGACTGCATTTAGCCGAGACGGTATATTTGTTCTTTGTCTTGAGCGCATCAAAATCGGCCTTGTATGTGGCATTCTCTCGCACGGTTTCAATCTGAGGATCCCATGACAGTTTATAGGTCCATTCGGCTGTGTTAGCCTTCGTTGGCAGATCGGCACAAACCGGTGTCGAACCGTAGGTGTAGTTATGACGCTCTATTTCGCTATCATCTTCATCCAAGAAGATAATCTCATAGGTCTTTTGCTGCTCTCGATAGACAGCCGTATAGGTCATCGCTTGTGTCACTTCTGTCACCGTCGGCGACCAGTGGTCAAAGACATACGTAAACTCAGTTGTGGCGGGTTTTCCACTCGGAGTCTCACCGGTGTATGCCGGTATGGTGCCTACTGCTACGTTGCTCTTCTGCAGCTCGGTTGTACCATCATAATCAACGAACTTAATCTCAAACTCCGTAGGTGGCTCCTCAAGCCAGGTAGCCGTGTAGGTCGCATCACCCGTCACAGCGGCGATAGCCGGACTCCACTGCAAGATATGACCTACCTTTGTGGGTACGTTCTCGCAGACGGGCACTTCGTTATGCGTAAGGAAATGGCGCTCAATCTCCACGCCGCCTTCTTGGCAGAAGATGATGGTGTACATACGCGGTTTCTCGGTGTAAGTAGCCGTATAAGTCACGTCACTCGTTACTCTGCCCGGCGTCGGAGACCAACCGGTGAAGTCATACGTATAGTCGATAGTAGCTTCACGCGTCGGGTTCGTGCCGAGGTATTCCGCCATTGTACCATAGGTCACTTCATAGCTGGTTACCGGCAATTCCTTCGGACCGATAGTCTCTAATAACGTACCATCCCAGTTTTTCCAAGAGATAGTATATTTTTTCTCCTCCCAATGAGCAGGAATAACAGCATCCGGATCGTCCGGATCATGCTCTTCTGGTTTCCAGTAATAATACGTATCATTATCAGGATGGATACAATGGTATAGATTGTCTTTTTTCTCAACCTCCCACCACTGACAGCTTTCGTCGCCCATCAAAATAAAGAGTCGTCCGGCTCCGGCAGCATCGCTATACGTATGGTCGCTATTCTCCGTCATACCATTGGCCAAAGCCACATATTCTTGTGGTTTTGCATAATATATTCCATGGTTAACCATGAAGCAACCATCCACACGCATACTTTCCCAGCGATTTTCTTGATAGCAATAGGAATCACCGCTAACGGCAGACTCAGTATCCGCAAACGTTCCATCTTTATGTTTCAGTTTAGCAGGATAGAAAGTGCGTTCCTCATAAGTGCTCTCCCCTTTTACATTATTGACTATCCTGGTGCCTGCTGCTGATGCGTCTTCGTTAAAGATAAATGTACCAGCATCTTCATTACTCGAGAAAATATTAGCGCCATGCTCCGAACAGTATACAAATCCGGTGGCCGTAGTGAACGTACCATGCACATTAATAGCAGCAGAAGGAGGACATACATTCTCTGCGCGCTTGGTGGGACGACCGTTCCAACTTGGCGCGTAACGCACTGTCTTGGTGTAAGCTTCGCCATCAGGCTCGCCTACGGCTTTACAAAAGGCGTATGTGTCCCAGTCTTCGGCATCATAGACATAAAGTGCACCGGTATGTTCGGGATCTTCATCGTCTTTAGCTACTTGTACTATCGACTCCTTATCCACCTCCACTTCCGCACCTGGCAATAGGCTGGTATTTTGCAAGAAGTCCATCGAACCAGAAAGAAGGTGAATCTTCATATTACATGTGATAGGTAAATCGAACTTTGCGGAATTGAGGCGCACCGGAAGTTTTGCTCCTGGTATAATGAACGACACGTCCAATTCTCCCATATCCAATACCATAGAACCGATATGTGCGGCACTATTGACATCATAGACTTGAATGTCATTTTCGGCGTCATACCATTTACGTATCCATGTATTGTCAGCATCTGCTCCATTATCCAGGAGGAAGATGGCTTCATCGCTAACACCTCCGGTGCGGTTCGAAACGCCTACTACCTTAATGTCGGAAGCAGACATCGTGACTGCCAAGAAACCTGATAATCCCTCGGATACCATCGCCGAAGTGGAAAGTACTGCTCCCGGATGGTACTTCACAGGAGACTCTACGTTCTGGATGAAATATTGAGAAACCGGGAAGATTTTTTTGTCACTATCATCTGCCACAAAACCAGGCGCCATGCCCGTTATCTTTACCGATGTCATAGCTCCCTTCCAGTCTCCTAATTGGAACATCTCGCGAACGGTGGCATCACGACGAGCATCCGTCTCTCCCTTTCCTGTCATATATCCCCATGCGCGCAGTTCCGAACCGGCTTGCAGTGTCATATGACTTCCCTCTTCCATGACTAAGTGTCCATAAGGACCTACCGGCTGACCGGAATAAGCCTCATTAGTAGCAAACTGCGTACAGGTCATCTCTACATCTCCAAACACATCCATGTTTACACCGCTTGCAAAAGTCAAACGACGGAACTCTGTTGGTTCTACATACGGATGCGAATCATCCATGTCATTATACGAAACGCGAGGAGGAAAAGCATTAGCTTCCTTTGATTGTTCGTCACTCATCGGGATAACCAATGTCGCTTTGGCGGGTATCGTGTAATAACCGGCAGGTAACGTATAGTTATTCTGCAAGAAGATTACCAATTCTTCATTCGGATTGTTGTTGGCATATGCGATAGCATCCTCTAGTTTGGTATAACCCACTGTACCGATACGTGCTGCCGGAATGCCAATAGCAATTAAATCGTTTTGAGCTGTAATGGAACTTGACACGGCAATATAGCGATAACCATCGTTATAATCTTTGCTACCCTTTACCACATTGTAGAGTTTTGGCTGAACCAAGGTCATTGTAACAGGGAACATGCCGGCACGCACAAAAGCCGAATCAGCTTTAATAATTCCGGCTTTGAAATCAAGTTTGTCAAAGGCTGCGCAAAGGAACGGAGGACACGGTGTAGTCTGTTCGCTTTTTACATATGTAGCAGAGAATCGACCTCCGTTTACCGTCAAGTCCGCATTACCCATACAACCAACCGCATATGCCACAGGACTACTGCTAACTGTATGAGCTGAGACTACTGCATTCTTCCCGATAGTCAACTTACCGAATGACGCGATGGCACTAACAGCAAAAGCGCCACTGTACGATGAAGTAGAATAGAATGTACCACCTTGAATATCAGCCTTACCGGTTGTGGCAGTTATATATACTGCATATGCATTCGACCATGTGGATTGGTCGGCCGGATTGGCTGTTGGGTTGTGCGACTGATCCACAGAGGCATTCATCGTACCACCGGTAGTAGTCAGTTTACCTGTTGCACTAACTTGCGTTGCAAAAGCGGCCGTATAATTTGCATGGGCCGTAACAGAACCCTCTTTTATCTCTGCTTCTCCGTCAATATTGATACCGATGGCATAACAAGTCGAAGCAGTTGCGCTAATGGTTGCGCCGTTTTGGATGAGTTTACCTCCGTCGGCCACATTAACTGCAACTACAGCTTGTGCGGGATTCATACTACCCGTTCCGCTCACTTCTATTGTACCGCCATTCAATGTTAGTGTGGCTCCGTTCTGAACAGCAACTGTCTTAGTGATTTTACCACCTTGTTTATTGTAAACCAATTCTACATCACCTCCGGAGCCGATTGCCAGATTATTACTGAGTGTATAACTGTTCAAATCTAACTTCATCTTATTGCTCAGTACAACAGCATCGGAAACATCGCGCAACAAGGTCAAAGTAACATCACCGGATGCAGCATTAGCTGCCGTTACAGCTTCTGCCAATGTGGCATATCCAACTGGCTCTGCATCTCCTATTTTTACACTTGCCTCATTGACGCTGGCCGGACGAACCTCAACGGACAAAGGAATATTGATCGTTGACGGATTGGTTCCTTGCATCTTAGCCACAAAGGTTGCTCGCTTTGTTCCTGCCTCGATGCCCGCTTTAGCGGTATATGTGATTACTAAATTAGCACGCCCTTTCATCGGAGTTAAGACTTCTGCCGGAGTAGCGCCTAATGCCCAAGTCCACTCGCCTTCTTCATCTTCAGCAAATTTCGTTGCAGGCAAATCAAAATCAGCATAAAGTGCTTTAAGCTGTGACATATCACCCTCCACATCTACCGACACATTTATAGTAGCTGAAGAGCCTGCCTCAGCCGTTGCTGTTCCGTTATTAACCACCACCGGATTCGAGAGCAGATATTTCTTAAAGACAGCATAGATGTTATTCGGATGGGTCATCACGTAATAAACGGCCTCATTGAACTTGTCCGAACCAATTACACCACTATTAGCGGTATCCGGCAGCAACTTGAAATAAGCACTGTTTGGGGCTGTCTTGTCCATTGCCGTGTCCTGGCGAGTGATGGACGGGTCAGTAAATGTCCATTCGTGAAAATAGGAACCATTTGCACCTACGCCATCTGCTTTGAAGTACACGAACGAAGTTAAATAGATTTGCGGGCCTAATTCTATCGCACTAACCTCAACACCATCCATGGCAGAGAGAGTTCCTCCTGTCATCAATGCTGTTGTGGCCGGTCCAACTGGGTTTTCGGCATTCAATTTACCTTCGCCAACAAACGCAGTGTTTGTAATAGCATTTCCCTTGATGTCTAGCCACGTCAATTGTACCTGTCCAGAACCGGTACATTCCGCAGCCGTTGATGATTGAGCCTGCATGGAGGCTACGTAAATCTTAGCTTCGGAAAAATCAATGCTCCATACATTCATCGAGCACATCAGCACCAGAATCGCACTCGCGACTCTCATCATTCCTCTTTTCATATTCAACAATTTTATCTTCATAATCGTATATTTGTTTTCTGTTATTTGTTCTTCTTAGTCAAAAATTACCCATATTGTCCAAAAATATTATGCTTTTGCTAAATAACTCTTTAGCACTGCGATCTGTTGCGGCTCCATCTTTGAGAACGCAAATAACTTGCGTCCCAAGTCTTTCAATGAAGCACCTATCAGATATATATCTTTATCGTCAATTATCAAGAACCGATCGTGGATACTTTTTACCGCATGTATTGTCAATTCTCCATATTGCTTGTTAAAGTTATCCGCCGCCTGTTGTAATGCTTTGCCCACCGCAAACGTATAGACATTCACCGATACTCCTTTTTGCTTGTCCGTCATCATCGTCAGCACACTCTCATCCGCATAATTATCAATCAGCATTATCGACTTCTTCGCTCCACTAATCAAACCCTTCACAAAATCAAATGCATCGTATATCTGTCCATCTACGAATATTCCTTCTTTCGGTGGCAATGAGGTATGTATCTCCAGTTCAAATTGCGACTGTCGTTCCTCCATATTTGCCAACCGGTGCTCAATACGCTCGAATCGCTGGTTGAAAGCATATCCGCGGAATAAATACTCCCGCAATACTTTTGTTGCCCATTGGCGGAACAAAACACCACGTCTGCTCTTCACTCGATAGCCTACAGAGATAATTACATCTAGGTTGTAGTATGCGACATGGCGTGTTACTTGCCGACCTCCCTCATTTTGAACTATTAAAAAATATTTAACAGTTGCCTCTTTGTCCAACTCTCCTTCCTTGTAAATGTTGCGGATGTGGATACTGATGTTAGGTATCGTGGAATTAAACAATTCAGCCATTTGTTGCTGGCTAAGCCATACTGTATCTTGCGCCATCCGCACATCCAAGCGGAGGGTATTATCCTCGCTTTGGTATATGACTATAGCCTCATCCCCATTGTATGTCAGCAGACTTTGACTGTCCATGTTTTTTCCGTTATTAATTGCCATTTTTCTTGTTTTCTTCGCCTCGCATATACGTGCGCAAGCACCCGTGCGACGCTAAAAAGCGCCGCAAAGGTACTGCTTTTTTCTCACATACGCAAGAAAATTAGCAAAAAAATGCGAAAAAACTTCGTTTTGTCACGCTATAATGACATTTTAGTGCATGACGAAGGGACTTTCTTCCTTATTTTACTTCTGCTCTTACGACATCCAATTGTCCTTGAATGGGCTGTTTCATCCAGTCTGGAATCGAGTCTCCTACATACTCACCAAACTGCCCAATCACATCCAATGTCTGGTCGATGATCTCAGTGGCTTTGGCAGCTTTTATTCCTGCTTCAGAAGCTACCGCTAACATGTCGTTTCGCGAGATGTGCAGACGCTTCCCGTTCACGGACATCTGATGCTGGCGTGTGTATCCAGCACCCACCGCATACGACATATCATACGCAGGTGACAACTTCCATACACCATCCGTATCCATCAGAAATTCAATGTTTTTCGTGTGGTCATCTTGGTTTCGACCAATCACATTGAATACCATTCGCCGATAAGATTGCTCCATCTCCGGTTGCGTCAGTCGTAGACCTCGCATCACGCGGAATAGCTGCTCATAAGACCATGAGTCAGGCTGATTATAATCATAGTGCGCCATGCCGCAAAGCGACGCCATGTGTACGCGATGACTGCCGCCTATTCGGTCAAATCGTTTGGTCATAAAATGGTGTCGTTTTCCGTCTTCTAACAGCCTCGACTCCATCATCTCTATCCCGCAATCCAGCACCATCTTGTAGTATGCATACTCCAAACAACCATAGTTAGTTGTCTCGCTATACGAGCCGGGGTTATTCTCGTCCACACCGTCTAACTTCAATAGCCAATGCTCGTATCCTTCCGGAGCATCCACTTGTCCGGAACGCAGATCTCCGGTTTCTTTGTTATACGCTACAACGGCCTTTGGCCTTGCGCCTCCGGCAGATGTTCCGACGCGCAAGATAGTCAACAGAGCCTCATTGTCGGTCTTAAGGTTCGTGTCCAACTGCATGCGCTCTCCTAACACCTCGGCAGTAGCGGCGATCAGTCCATCCAAATCTATCGCTACCTGCTTATTCAGGTCCTTGCGCTCTTGCGGCTCAAAGCGTAGAGCACCCATCGCACGCGAACCTTGGTATAATAAGCGTTCGATTGTCGTATAACTATCTTTCGGACGACCGGATTTCTCCAACCAGTGATTGATGATCGCCGTACCGAACTTATCTGGCAAACAGTCGGCTATAAAGCCCGGCAAACCTTTAAACGTCCCGAATGGCAGTTGTGAGAATTCGTAGATCTTTCCCTTCTCCGGGGTTACGAAAAGAGGAGACGGGTTGTAGCCGCTATTGATAAACTCCGGTGTATATTCCATCGTAATACGGCCCGAAGCATCTTCCGAAAGGGATGCCATATGAAGATCCCATAGATATACGTTTGCAAAATTAATCATGACGGGGACGAATACGTTTAGGGGTTTTGCCTTCTTGCTTTGCAATCAACAGCGGACTAGCCAATGCTTGGGTCTCAAAGTTATTAAGAATCTCCAATTTATTGAGCACACGCAACATCGCCACAATGGACTCCAGTTTCATTCCTTTTCCGTTCTCCACTTGCGTGACTGTCGAACGTGACAAACCTGCACGCTCTGCCAACTGCTGTTGACTCAACCGTGCGTTGATTCGCATCTGCTGCATCTGTTTTCCTACATGCTGCAACAGTGCCTCATTGCTCATGAAATAGTCTATCATAACGCTTGCTTTTTAATGCAATAACAGCATTTTTACAACTTAACGATTGCTTTCTCAATCAAAATCCGCTGCAAAGGTACAACAAAAATTTGAAATACGCAAGGATTTTACGATAAAATCGAATTTATTTGTATTTTTAGCGGGAAATACTTGTTATTTGCACAAATGTGCGATAGTACCTTCGGAGGATTCCTTATTTATAAGGGCGTGCCGACGGTACACAAATATTTGTTTGCTTTTTTTTGATATATGCAAGAAAATAGCACAAAAAAAAGCGCCGAAGCGCCTTTTTCTATTTATCGTCTTTCTCAAACGGGAGTTCGTCCTGAGGGGTGATATGATCAATGGCACGGTCACTGCTTACTACAGAACACCCTCTAAATCAGCCACATCGGTTCCTCTGCGTTTGCCATCCGAAGCCACCAATTTCAACTGTTTACAATTTGTAATCAGTTCATCTGCACCTTCCTCTTTTAAACGTTTTTTAACTACAGCCCAATATATAGTCGCGTTTCGTGTAGTTTGCTGCTCTGTCAGCACACCAACCACATCCACTACAGAGAAGTAGTATTTCTCCTCTACATCATCCCATACGACGCGGATCTTACTTGCGTCGAATATCTTTACCAAATCATGTATCGCCATAACGCTTCAAATTTGCTGCAAAGATACTAAAAATTTTTGATATATGCAAGAAAATAGCACAAAAAAAAGCGCCGAAGCGCTCTTTTTATTGTTCGCCGAGGAGGGTAGTTCGAACGAAGGGAGGGAACTGTTTATGGGGCTCAGGGCCTTTGAGGTGTTCTCGCCAACGATTGTAGAGTTCCATAAAACGTGGATGGGACTTGTCGCTAAGGATGACTTGTGCATCTCGGCAGGCCTGTTTCCAATTGCCTCGCTGGCGTGTTTCGCCCGGGGTAAGCGGATGTTCATCGTAGTCACGTTTGTTTTGGATAAAGATCTCGTTAGGACCGGTACCGGTCTCTTCACCTGTGAGTGGGTCATGGAAATGTTTTTTCTTGGTGACCGTGATGTGATCGACTCCTTGTGGAGTTGTTTTTTTGAGTGCGCCGGTGATGCCATTGATCCCGTCGCTGATAGTGCAATGTGCCATAAGAGTAAGGGTAATAATTAAACAATATATAAGGAATAACTAAAGATTTGTTGTTTCAAATTTGAAACAAAAATGCAAAATGAGAGTAAAAATTTGCACTGAGAAAAGTGAGAAAATTGAGAAAATTCTCACTTTTCTCAAAATTCTCATGCAATTTTTTTATAGTGTCCAAAACTGAGTCGACATAGCGTTCCTCGATCAATCCATTGGCTACACCAGCGCATAACTGTGCTTTGTGGAATTCCTTGGGATTGAGCCTCAGCCAATAACGTTTTACTCTCAAACTCTTCAGGTAGCAAACTTAGCAGTATCTGTTTTTGATCCAGCGGTTTTACTTTCGGAGCCTCTATCTTCTCTGTGCCTTTGATGAGTTGATACGCCTGTGCCATGTGGAAGATGAGTTTGTTACCGATGAGTTCGGCGGTAGCGTAGTCGATGTCGGAACAGGTTAATGGACCGGAATGAGATTCCGGGCTAACAGACGAAGAGGGATTGTCCAAATCAAATTTGGACGAAATGAACGGAGACAGGCGGAGTGCAGAGAGAATCATCGCTATTCTCTCGATGTGAACCGCCATGCGGAGAACGACGGAGTGGAATTCTTCGCCGAGCATGCGGATGAGAGTCGGATACGCGGTCTCGAGATGGTGGCCGAGGCGGTTTTTTTGCTCTTTGGTCAGACTAAACTCCCGCGGGTGCGTAAACAATAAGGACTCGTAGAGGTGGTAGAGCTTCTCGGCTGCGGCTTGGATGACGTCGCCAGAATTCTCTGAGGGCTCTACATAGCTGCTGTTGAAAGCCTGATGCTCATCCACGATAAGAGTGATAAGGCGAGAGAAGTAACCGTTCTCGATACTCGGCACAAGGGCATGGTACTGGCTGAAGGTACCGGTGAGGACCATAGACAGTTGCGGGTTCTCGATGACCGACGCTTCGCGACAACGGGCACGGGAGATGGTCTCATGCTCAGCGGCTTTACGGAGCGCGGTGTTGTAGTTGGCTGTGGACGAACGCCAGATGTCGGTGATGACCGATCCTTCGGACTCGTGGATATACCCGCGACCGTGCTGACGCGCAAGCGTCTGGTAGAAAGCCGGGTACGTGGCATCGCCCGGGATGATGAGCGGCATCTTGTCGTGAATGGGTTTGACCAAATCCAAAGCCACGTTCGCGATACCTTTTCCACAAGCGGCCGAGCCGACGATAAAGAGTTGGAGGTTCGGGTAGTAGCGCTTTGCCGTTACGCCGTACTTGAAATAGAGATTTGGCATCACGCCGGAGCACGCGGTAAGTGCGCTCATTAATAACATGTCTTTCTCGGCAGGCGTGTGAGCGAGCGATAAGACGTTTTTCATTAGTTCAGGCAGGTTGTTTACATCCATGTTTTCCACGATGTGGAGGTTCGCCTGCTCCTCCGAAGACACAGAATGGATTCTTTCCATAGTTAAAATAGGTTTAGTTAATAATGTTAGTTTAGGTGATTTTCAAAATCGAGTGCAAAGATACAAAAAAATTTTGATATATGCAAATTTTTGTCCCTTGTTCTCATATTTTCATCGAAAAATCGCTACAAAGATAAGTGCAAAGTGACTTTTGTGTTCCTTCAAAAGTGATTTTTTTCAAAAAAACTGCATTTTTCTTGCAAAATTCAGGAAAAAGTAGTATCTTTGCACTCGGAAATCGGAGTAATCGGAGTAATCCGAAAAATCAGATTAGTCTAATCCTCTGTCCCTCATAGCGCATACGCGCGTAAATAGCTGATTAGATAAGAGATGCATATCGTTCCATTTCGTGGTCGGAAATACCGCATTGACGAGCAACTTGGCTGGCTTTTCTCGTGGCCGCACATACCTCGCTGATAATCTGATTTGCTTGGTCTGCGTTCAACATATAATCACCGGCTGCGGCCAACAACACGTCCAACGAAGACTCATTACTATCGCGCGATATTAACAGACTCTGCGTGTTAAAATCAGAAGGATTAAGGTCGTAAGCCGGCGACCATATCCAGCCTTTCTCCGTCAACAAGAATCCATGATTGCGGAAATGATCATCGTGGTTGTGGATAGCAATAGAGAATGCTACGCGCCGGTATAACTGTTCCAACGCAGCCTGAGGGTTCACAAAGCCGGCGTTGCCGACGATCACATCCACGATATCCAAATAGCCGTTTCCGGTCGTTGCGTCTGCCCCATCTTGTAAGCCGCAAAGCGTCATTGCCGACGCAAAATGAATACGCTGCTCGCCGTCTCGATCGAAGCGTTTGGACAATAAAGTATGGTGTTTTTGCCCAGGCAAGGACAACAGCCGCATCTCCGGCACATCTATACCGGCCAACTTTGCCATCTGATGCGCCCAGAACTCCCACAAAGCCACATCATAATCGTCATTAATCGACGGGATCTTCGCTATCCACAACGAACCATCTATATCCCGCACATTCGCTTTGGGGCGTGCACCACCCAATGAGGAACCTTGCTTATATAAGTTCAGCAACCACTCTTCGCGAATGGTGCCTCCTTGTTCGTCCTGCCGTTCGTACTCTTGGGCCATATCGACAAACTCACGCAGATGAGTCAGAGGAGGAACAGGAGCATCCATATGTTCGGTGCCTAATAGCTGTTCTCCTTCTAGCAATCGCAAAGCTCCCATGCGGGTTGTATCATCTATCTGTGTCAAGTAATCGATATCCGTCAGATGCCGTGGCGCTCGTCCTTCTTGTGCCGCCAATAATCGCTCTCGTTTGTCTATCAATCGGCGTCCCCACCTATCCGGCATGGCGTCTTGCAGAAAACCAAACAAACGCCCTGAGCCATATTGCGGACCACCGGCATTCTGTAGGTCGCCGCTGAGACTTGTCTTCCTATGTTGCTGCAACCAACGAGCATCGAACTCCCATTGATAAGCAGCATTGCCACGTATCATATCATAGCCAAGCGTTCCCACAAACTCCGTCTGCGGGAAGTACTTAGCTTCTATGTCCACTTGTATGTACTTCATTTCTTTGACGCGCGCTGGCGGTTCTTTAGGTCCAAGTCTTGTAGGGTGCGGCCCATTTCATCATCTTTGGCGATAAAGAGGATACCCTCATCACCCAGATCAGGCACCTGAGAGGCGGTAATACCGTTCTCCTGGATGATAGTAGCATCATCCTTCTGAGCATGATTCAGACCATAGACGGTCTTGAAAGTCTTCCACATACGGGCATCGTTCACGTTATCGAATACAGAGTAGGTGTACTCCGTAGGACGACAGCGCTGGAAGTCCATACCA